>CAZFPA010000113.1:0-5518 GCA_964520975.1 uncultured Selenomonadaceae bacterium
TTGCAAAGCAGGTCATATTTTGGTTCCCGGCCTTGATTTTCATATCCGGTATAAGTCGAATATGGTATACCGATTTTTGAGGCAAAATCTTTTGATTGTGTAAAGCCAGCGGCTTCACGGTATTTTCTCAAATTTTCCTGAAAGCTCATATTCTCACCTCCATTGTCTCAATGATACTCAAAACCAATAAACAAGTCAACAAAAAATTCAAAAAAGAGCTAACTATATTACAGCAAGTTGCGATGCGAAGCTGGCTTTTGTCGGGGAACACTGCGGAGAAGGATTTCGCGTTGCGGAATCTCGAAGAATAGTGTTATAATATGTAACTATACGTACATTACATATTTACATTTGTTATGGAGCTGATGGAATGGAAGAGAAAAAAGAGATGAACCGGGGGCTGAAGAACCGCCATTTGCAGATGATTGCGCTGGGCGGGGCCATTGGCACCGGACTGTTTTATGGATCGGCCTCAACGATTGCGCTGGCTGGCCCGGCCGTGATGCTTTCTTATCTGCTGGGGGGCATTGTGATTTTCTTCATCATGCGCATGCTGGGGGAGATGGCAGTCGATGAGCCGGTGTCTGGTTCGTTCAGCTATTACGCCGCAAAGTATTGGGGCGCGTTTCCGGGCTTCCTGTCCGGCTGGAATTATTGGTTCAATTATGTTATCGTGAGCATGGCCGAGCTGACGGCTGTGGGCATTTATATGAATTACTGGCTGCCGGATTTTCCGCAGTGGCTATCCGCACTGATCTGTCTGGTCATCATCACACTCATCAATCTCATCAATGTGAGTGTCTACGGTGAGTTCGAATTCTGGATGGCCATCATCAAGGTGTCCGCCATCATCTGTATGATTGTGCTGGGGGCGTATCTTGTCCTTGCTGCTCCGGCAGGCTTCCCGGCGAATTTCAGCAACCTTTGGAGCCACGGCGGCTTTTTCCCGAATGGTGCCTGGGGCGTGGCCATGTCCATCGTGGTTGTCATGTTCTCCTTTGGCGGCATTGAGCTCATTGGCATTACTGCTGGTGAGGCGGCTGACCCGGATCGTACCATCCCTAAGGCCATCAACCAGGTCATCTGGCGTATCCTGATTTTCTATGTAGGTACCATGCTCGTGCTCATGGCACTCTGGCCGTGGAATGAGGTCGGCATGGAGGCCAGCCCGTTTGTGCAGATCTTTTCGAATGTCGGCATCCCCGCAGCGGCGCATATCCTGAATTTCGTGGTGCTCACGGCGGCGATTTCTGTCTATAATTCGGCTATCTACAGCAATTCCCGCATGCTTTACGGCCTGGCGGAAAATGGCGATGCACCCGCTTTTTTGAAGAAGCTTTCCCATCGTAGTGTGCCGGTTCGCGGTATCTTTATTTCCTCGGGCATTACGCTGCTCATTGTCATTTTGAATTACTTCTTCCAGGGACATGTTTTCATGTATCTGCTTTCGATTGCGGTGGCCGCCGCGGTCATCAGCTGGGTGACCATCGTGGTCACACATCTGAAATTCCGCCGCTGGTGCGCCAGGGAAAACCATCCAACGAAATTCCACGCGCTCCTGTATCCGTTTGCGAACTATCTCTGCCTGGCTTTTCTGGCCGGCATCATTCTGCTCATGACGCAGATCCCGGATATGCAGCTGGCTGTCATCGTACTGCCGGTATGGCTGATTGTGCTCTGGGCTGGCTATACGTATCAGCAGCGGAATAAATAAGAGGGAACCATGGCGTTGTACTATGATAGAGCGTTGAGAACTGCGGCTCAAAATGAGCCGCAGTTCTTTTGTTTTACAGGAAAAGATAATTATCCATCAGACATGGAATGTCTTTGAAAAATGGGCAAAAATGGAATATTTTAATTACTTACAGTATATAAAAATATTAGAACTTAGTCCTATTAATTGTAAATATGTTAAGCTGTATAATTGAAAAGAGTAAGTATTAGTAAATTTCAGGAGGGAAAGAAGATGGGACTACAGAAGAAGGCAATCCTCTTTTTTGATGTATTGCTGCTGCTCGTGTGTGTGAGTATCGGAATTTTAGGCTATTGGAGTGCGAATCAGGGGTTTACAACTGCGCTGAAGGATAAGGCGGAGGGCGATTTGCGGCAGGCAGCTGCCATACTGGAGTTTCAATATCCGGGGCCCTGGGCGGTTCGGGACGGAGCCTTGTATAAAGGGAATATGAAGCTTGATCAGAACAGTGAGCTTGTGGATGCGCTCAAGGATTTGTCAGGCGATAATGTGACTGTGTTCAATGGGTCGATGCGAGTTGCTACGACGTATGAAAAGGATGGGAAGCGGGCCGTGGGCACGGAAGCGTCACAGCCTGTCATTGATGCTGTGCTGCATGCGGGCGGTTCTTTCAGCGGCGAGGCGGAAGTACTTGGCAAGAAATACTATAGTGCTTACGCACCTATCCATGGCGTTGATGGCACAACGGTCGGCATGCTTTATGTGGGCATTCCTACCGAGCAGGTGCAGGAGATACAGCACTCCTATGTGCAGTCCATGGTATTGACGATTGTAGTATTGCTGCTGCTTATCGGTCTTTTGGTGTGGAACGGCGTGAAAAAGACGCTGCAGCCAATTCTGCGGGTATCCGAGGCTATCCAGAAGGTGTCGGAAGGGGATCTGCGGGGGGCGGATCTCATTGCTGCTGGGCAGGATGAGGCAGCTATGCTCGCGCGCAGTGCCAACGAGATGAAAAACAAGGTGCGCAGCCTTATGCGGAATATTATGTCCTCGGCGGAACAGGTTGCGGCTGCCAGCGAGGAGCTTACGGCTAATGCTACGCAGACATCGGATACCATCAAGACGGTAGCCGACAGTATTGTGGTAATGGCCGGGAATGCGGAGACGCAGTCGAAGGCACTGTCAGACAGCGGTGTACAGGTCCAGAATATGGGGACTCGTATGGAGGCATTGGCGCAGAGCTCAACCGGTATGCAGCAGGTAGCCGAGAAGAGCCGGGCTGGTGCCGCTGAGGGGCGGAAAACTGTTGAGACGGCGATTGAACAGATGCAGAAAATGGCTGAGCAGATGGTGAAATCCTCACAGGTGGTGGAAGGCCTTGGTGAGCGCTCCAAGGAGATCGGACAGATTGTAGATGCCATTTCTGGCATAGCGGGGCAGACGAATCTGCTGGCGCTCAATGCAGCCATTGAGGCTGCCCGGGCTGGCGAGGCTGGCCGTGGCTTTGCTGTAGTGGCAGAGGAGGTGCGCAAGCTGGCAGAGCAGTCAGCTGAAGCGGCACAGAATATTTCCGGTCTGATTGGCACAATCCAGCAGGATACAACAGAAGCGGTTGGCGCAATGCAGAAAGGCAACGAGGAAGTGCAGGCCAGTCAGAGCATTGTGCAGGATACCGGCAGGGCTTTTTCTGATATCGAGAAGCTGGTCGATGAGCTGTATGCGCATATCCAGGAATCGCTGCAGGGAATCCGCGCAGCAGATGAAGGGAGCAATATCATTCAGACCTCCATGCAGAGCCTGGAGGAAAGCAGTCGACGGACCGTAGAGGAAGCGCAGTCGGTATCGGCGGCAACCGAACAGCAGACGGCTACCATGAATGAGATTGCCGATGCGAGCCAGTCCCTGGCATCTTTGGCGCAGAACCTGCAAAATGAGGTCAATCGCTTTAAACTGTAGATAGAGTATGGATATAAGGGCTCCCGAAAATACCAATTGGTTTTTCGGGAGCCTTTGTTGTGTGTCACGGCTTGCCAGCATGAGGAAATTGTGCGAAAATAGAAAGAAATAGAAATTTTTGCGATGGAATAGCGTTGCGAATCTTATGGGGGAACATATTATGTCAGAAAAGATCCAGTCTTTATATGAAAGAATCCAGCAGGTCCGGCAGGCGGACGGCAGTCTGCCTGAGGACTTTTCCCTGCGGCCGATGGCTGAGAACGGGGTGCGCTTTGCGGATGGCGCTATGGATGGAACCGTACGGTATCATTTCGGGCCAACAAAGTCACCGGATATCAGTGCCCTCTGCCGGGTCCTGACGATGGCTTCCGCGGGGAAATTTACCGAGGCATCCAACGCACTCATTACGCATTTTTCTACGGGTTCAATCATGCTACCGCTTATCGATGAGCTGCAGGCCTGGGTGCTCGATCATCCGGAGGAACTGTCACCGGAACAGCTGGGGCGTTTTGCACAGGCCATCCTGCGCCAGAGCCCGGACATCGAATCCGTTAAATTTGCGTTGACGATCCTGGAGATCATGGACAACGAATTGACGGCGGAGTTTCGCGAGACCATTATGAACCTGGCCATTTCCGAGGAATTCACACTGTATTGCCTGTTCGTCATCGCGGGCTGGCCGGATGCGGATGAGGTGACTTTCCAGCTTGCCCAGAAGCTGCACGGCTGGGGCCGTATCCATGCGGTGAGCTTTTTGAAGCCGAAGAATCAGGCTATGCGCCAGTGGCTGCTGGCGGAGGGCTGGAAAAACTATGTACTGTCGGATTACTCGGCGATGATCTGCATCAAACGAGGCGATCTTCTGGCGGTGCTGGAGCAGGAGAGTCTTTCCCGGGCGGCCTTTGAAAACGCGCGGGACATCATTGCCTGCACGCTCGGTGAAGGTCCGGTGCCGGGCATGGGGAAATACAAGAAGGCGGCAGAGCTTTTACGGGCGTATATCCGCCAGGCCGGGAAGCTGGCGGCTGTGGTGGAGGATTACAGCAGCATCTATGATGTGCGGGCCTTTATCACGGAAAGTACACTGGAAGATAAGGATGAGCTGCAGGCGGACTGCACTCGTTTGCTGGATTCGGAGGCCTGCCGTACCGTCACCCGGCAGGCGGTAGAGGAGGGGCATGGGCTCTATTTTGCCAAGGCCATGGGACTGGAATATGCCGAGGCGGCCTGGAACAGCCTGCACCGCGATTTTGCTGAGAACTACGGGCTCATTGATCTGCTGCTGCCGGAAAAGCTGCATGTGGAGGAAATCCTCGAGCTCTTTGCGAGCCGGCTGCCGCTGGAGGATATGGGCTCAGGTCCGGAACAGGAGCTGGGTTTTGGTGAGGAATTCAAGGATTATGGAATTCTTTCTTATGTCGTACAGACACTGCAATGTCTGCCGGGCAAGGGAGAGAAACTTATCCGCACGGCGCTGGCGGCTCCGGTCATTGGCTGTCGCAATATCGCGCTGAACACGCTGGATGCCTGGCGCAAGGCGGATTATCCGCTGTCGCCGTCCATCCAGGAGGCCTTGTCCTCCCTGCGTGAGCTCGAGCCGGATGAAAAGACGAAAAAACGGTTGGAAGGATTCTGAATGCCAGGCTTGACGGGACAGTGCCGGCGGATGTAGTTTTTTGCGCCAGTGAACTAAAATTTTTGTGGTTTTTAAAAAAATAAGGTTGACGTGGGCGGAACTATACGCTATAATATGTTTTGTCAGTTGCGACAGCGACTTGACGATGCTGATGTAGCTCAGTTGGTAGAGCAGCGCATTCGTAATGCGCAGGTCGTAGGTTCGACTCCTATCATCAGCTCCAGTGAAATCAA
>CAZFPA010000114.1:0-5417 GCA_964520975.1 uncultured Selenomonadaceae bacterium
CAACGAGGCAAGAGATATCAGCTGCAGCAATCCCCCACCCGGCAGGGCCGGATCAGACAGGATGGTCCTGCATGAATTGGACAAAGTCAGCCAGTGCCATCGGGCGGGCGTATAAATACCCCTGCCCGTAGCAACATCCGGCTTCCAGCAGCATGGCCTCCTGCTCCGGCGTCTCGATGCCCTCACAGATGACCTGCATCTCCAGGCTCCGTCCCAACTGGATGGTGTGATCCAGTATGACCCTCGCCCGCTCAGATGCCTCTGCCGCCAGCAGCATGGAACGGTCGATCTTCATCACGTCCATAGGCAATACCTGTAAAAGCGACATAGAGGAATACCCGGAACCAAAATCATCCATGGAAATAGAAAATCCCATTGCCCGCAGCTCCTGAATCACCTGCAGCGCATGCTGACGCCGCTCTTTTTTATCAAAATCAGCAAATGTCGTCTCTGTAAGTTCCAGCTCGATACAGCCCGGAGGCAGCGCATAGCCGTCCGCAATATGCCGCATCTTTTCCACATAACCTTCCTCTTTCATGTGCAGCCGGGACTGATTCACGGAAATCGGAACGATTGGCAGCCCCGCTGAAAGGCGCTGCCGCTGCAGCTGACAAACCTGCTCGAGCATGTAGTAATCAAAGCGAAGGATGAAGCCATTGTGCTCAAAGACCCGGATGAACTGCCCCGGCATGAGCCTGCCGAGCTGCGAACTCTCCCAGCGCACCAGCGCCTCGGCCCCGCAAAGGGCATGCGTACGGATATCATACTTGGGCTGGCACCAGACCTCGAATTCATGGTCCTGCAGCGCCTGCTCCATGGAATCCTCGATACGTTTCTTCGTCTTCAGTTCCTGCTGGAGCTGTGCATTGTAAGAGCCCAGGATCTTCTCCGTTCCCTGCATTTCATTGTAGGCAATATCTACCGCGTTCAACATGTGCATAAAGCTATCCTTGGCCGGGTAGGACAGCCGATACATACCGCTCTGCAGATGCAGTCGGATGGACAGATCGCCCAGCTGCAGCACCTCGTACTTTTCCAGGAAAAGCGGCAGGAAATCCTCCGCACTCCTGCCAGGCGGCAGACAGACCAGCACATAGCAGCGGCCCGTTCCCGGCAGGACCGCCGCCGTTTTTATCCAGGAATTCGCAGCCACCACGCGGCGTACCTGTTCACACAGAACCCGTCCGACCGGCTCACGCCCATAGATCTCCCAAAGCAGATTGAGCCGGCTCACTCCGATCAGCAGGAAAAGGACCCGCCCCTCCTGGCGCTCCGCCTGCAGCTCTGCCAACATGCGCGGCATCTGATTCTGCAGCCAACGCAAATTGGGCAGCCCGGTAGCTACATCTGTATAGGCCATCTGCCGCAGCTGCCGTAAATGCCTGCGGCGAATCCACAAGGCGTACAGCAGTGTGCCGATAATCAGGGAAGCCAGCAGCAGTACAGCCGAAAGAAACCCGAGCGGATAACGGTAGAGCATTGAAATGACATTGCGCTCCTCACGGATATCGAATACTTCCTTGTTTACAATTCCCTGAATCCGCACGGAATTGAGATGTGCGATCTCTTTATTCAGTATGCGGTACAGAACGGGGTCCAGCCGGTCGTTTACCCCCATGGCCACCTTATGGGAAAACACGACGTTTCCATTTGTTACCAGATCATAGTAATTTCCCTTCAGAATATCCTCCTGCGCCGTGATGGCCTTTGTAAAGGTTATATCCGCCGCTCCAGCACTGACAGCCTGCAGGCATTGCTGCAGGGTATCAAAATAAAGCAGCTGATCAGCCTCATACTGCTTTTCTACAAAGGAGTGCGTATAATAATGGCCTCTTATACAGGCTACCCGCGGCCGCTCCGGCAATGCGTCATTGCGGCGCAGAATCGCAACATACTTCAAATCCAGGTAGGGGAAGGTAACATCTACATGGTTTGCCCGGCCCCAGTTGTAGTCATAGTAAAAATCGGTAATGATATCCACGGAGCCATCCTGCAGCTGCTGCATGACCTCCGCATTCGAAGCGGTTTCCCGCACTTCAAAAGTCACGCCGAGATCCGCCGCAACCAGCTTCATGATCTCGGCAATCACGCCTTTATGTTCGCCGTCCTCAAAATAGGAATACGGCTTTTGCCCCGGCGAAGAAAGCACCACCAGCGTCTTCTTCTGCTGCAGGTATTCCCGCTCCTCCGGCGTCAGCAGCAGAGGGCCCTCCAGGTGATTCGTATAGTTGTCCTCAAAGAGCTCTGTCTGCAGGCGGGGATTTATAATGCTGATCTGCTGCATAGCGTCATCCAGCGCATGCTTCAGCTCCGGCTTCCCAGCGGAAACAGCAAGATAGACCGGCTTGTTTTCCAGCATGGCCACGGGCTTCGCAAAATCCGGATACCCCATAATTCCGCCGAGAACACCATCCACCTCACCATTCTGATACGCACTGCACACCGCCGCGTCAGTCGCATACGACACAGCCTGGCAGGTAAGGCCCTCCAGGGCGTCCGACCGGGACATCCCGGCAAGCAGATTGCCATCCACCCGCGCATTGCTGGCAATGCGCAATTGTCCCCCCTGCGCAAGCGCCGCCACACCATTGCGCAAATGCAGCGCAACCGGTGCATGCATGAATGGAATAGCCGACAACCGCAGTCCCGGATACAAAACACCTGACATAACACCAGGGACAACATCGACTTCTCCCCGGGACAAACGCTCCAGATTTTCTTCCCGCGAACCCGGTATGTATTCCATGCGCCAGTTCCCATAGGGTGCCAGGCTCTCCATATACATATAAGCGTAGCCGCCGTAACGCCCTGCTTCATCCCGCATAAAAAAACCCGGGCACTCCGTACAGCCTACCCGAAGTACCGTGCGCTCCGCCTGTACAGTGCCGGTCCCGCTCCATAGCAGCAAAAATATCCCTACGAGGCAAAGTCCCTTCCCTATTCGCCCTTGCATCTATAGCACCTCCACCCCACACGAAAAGCCCCCAAAGCCATATCAACTATTTTATAACGCCACGGTTCAAGATTCCGCAACGCAAAACCATTCTCATCAACGTTTCCCACAAACAGCTACGCAAGAGATATCCCCCACCTGCAGCAGCGGGGCCATCTCATTTCAATTTATAGTTCGTGATACCCATATCAATATCCTTTTATTTTAATGAGTTTCGCAATAAAAAGGCCATTGCATGAGCAACACTCCCTCATGCAATGGCCTTGAAAACAGGAACCGGATCAGAATTTCACCGTAGCACCGACACCGACACCCGTTTCATGATGTCCGGCGTCCGGCATAAAATTATGATAGTTGATATTCACATCAACATTCGCAATGACGTTGACATTGAGTCCTACCTGGGTCTCACCAAAATCCGCACCGCGCACATAGGACACATACGGCTGCATGCCCATGACGGATGGTGCACTGATGGCCGCACCGCCATAGACATTGCTGCGATCTCCCGGCAGGCTTCCGCGCCAACCGCCAACCGCCTTGATATTCGAGCCAAACAAGTCATACTGCAGGTACACATCGTCCTGCTTGCCGTACTCATCCCTGTCAGCCCGCTGATAGCCAGCGGTAAGCTTCGGCGTCACCTTATGCTCCGCATAGATTTCCTTCGTTCCCACGCCAACGGCAGTTTCGCTGCCGGCCAGGTTGTTTACCGGCGCGGCCTGTACCGCACTGGCCCCCAGCATGGAAATCGCCGCCAACGCCAAAATCGTCTTTTTCATATTTCGTCCCCCTGTCTGAAAACTGTATACCTTTATTACGCTATAACTATTTCATTATAGAGGACCTGCCTGATTTTTCTCTGAAAGAATTCTCTGCACAAATAATCATTTTCCATTAAAAGGAAATGACGTCTCTGCCGCGCTCAGATTCTGACCTCGAAATGACTCTTGGGCGGCTTCTTTTCCTTGGCCGCAAGCGGCGCTGCCATGGGGCGCGGCCTCGGTGGCACAGGCTTTTGCTGGCGTTTTTTCGCCTGCAGCACCACAAAGGCCAGGAACGCCACCGCAAACACCAGCACAAAAGGCCAGAGGGTCAGATGACTGCCACCATTGGCAAGCGGTCCCGGCTGGCGCAGCGAGGTCTGCGTATCCTGCCCGCTGCCGGATACATCTGCAGCGGCCACATTCCCGCTCTGCGCCTGCGGGGACCGGCTGCCATTGGCTGCTCCGGCCCCGGTATTTCCCGCACTGCCAGCAGCTGTTTGACTGCCGCTGTCCGCCGAGGCTGTTCCATCTGTGGCCGACCGGTTCGCACGCTCCGGAGCCGATGGCCGGGCCGGACGTTCCTGTACCGGCTGCTGTGTAACCGTAGTGCCAAAATCCCCTGTATCGCTGCTGCCACCATGCGTAGGTGCCAGACTCACCGAAGGCACACTCGGTGCATGGGGCGCTGACGGCGCCGATGGTGCTGTCACTGCCATAGCATTCCTGCTCCTTTCCCATTACCCGTCCCGCAAAACCAGGTACAAAAAAGGACCGTCCACAAAAGACGATCCCTGTCCGTATCTCTCATCAGGGTTTGCATATTTCACATTCACGATAGCCAGCCTGGCGTGCCGCCTCATTGCTATCAAAATCAGCCCGATTCTTATCACGGATCTGTCCGACCTTCGGACATCCCGGACGATGGTATACGCCCGTAAAGAAGTCCCCGACCCGGTTCGTTTCCGTCTGAGAAATCACTGGTGTTTCCTCCTTGCTCTGCATGTAGCTGTGCATCCCCACAACAGCTGCAGCAATTGCTGCAACGAGAATCACAATCCGAATGATTCCCTCTTTTTTCTTTGTCCCCTGTTCCATTGTCCCCTCCTGTCCTCCACCAGGCCAGACCCGGCAGACAGCCAATAATAAAAATATTTGTTCTATTTCTATTATAACGCCATTGTTCCGTATTCCGCAACGCGAAATCTTGAACAAGCAGCGTTTCCCTGCATAAGAAAAGCCGCCCAAGGCCATCACGGCCAGGCGGCTTCTGTTATTCTTCATTGTATTTTTTGGTATCTTCCAAACGTGGCTTTAAACGAACGTACTCTACCGGCCGGCTCCAGTCCACATGGATTCCCGTCTGATTCCAGATGCGCGTAAGCGCCAGCTTGAAGCTCCCGACATCCGCAAGCGGCTCAACCTGCTGCGCGGTAAAGTCCCGCAGGGTCTCATGCGGTACACGGATTTCATGGGTTTCGGACAGGTACTTCTCAGCGGCGGCCTTGCCATCCGCATCCGCCAGCACAACCTCCGCGTGCCTGGTTGCTGCATCGTATTCGATATAGCCGTTCTTTCCCTGATACTGGATTGCTACGCTAAATTTATCTGCCATTTGATATTCTCCTTTTCAAAAGCTCTTTTCTTATTATAACGCCATTGTTCAAGATTTCGCAACGCGAAATCATTCTCATCAGCGT
>CAZFPA010000115.1:0-1664 GCA_964520975.1 uncultured Selenomonadaceae bacterium
GAGTTCTGGATGGGATAGCCCAGAAGATCCAGCGGCTTTGAAGTCGGATGATCCTTATTGCGCTTCGGTTTGTCGTAGTTCCAGATGGTTGTCTGCTTGCGGTCGGAGTACCACGGATGTTTGCCGTTTTGCAAAAATCCATAGAGGATTGGTTCATGCTGCCATTGGTAATCAGAGCGACCGAGCACAAGGGAATTCTTTACCCAGATGCAAACACCGGCGAGGTGGAAGCCTGCGTCAATGAAGGCTTTCCTGAAGGTGAGCCCTTCGGTATCCGCGTGGAAGCAGTAGGCGGCACCGCCTTTTTCGAGGTGGTCGGTCATGTTCTTGAATGCGGCAAGCAGGAAGTTGTAAAACTCCTCGCCCTTTAAGCTGTCGTTTTCAATGGTCAGACCGTCTGAGGCTTTGAAGGAAACGCCGTAGGGCGGATCAGTCAGAATCAGGTTGGCACTCTTTCCATCCATGAGCAGGTTCACATCGTCGGCAGAGGTGGCATCGCCGCACATGAGACGATGCTTTCCAACAGTCCAGATGTCGCCGCGTTCCACAAAGGAGGCTTTCTCCAGAGCGGCGGTCAGATCAAAGTCGTCATCCTTGACATCCTTATCCGCACCGCCATCGAGGAGTTTCTCCAGTTCATCGGCACCAAAGCCGAGAAGCGAGAGATCAAAAGCGGAATCCTGCAGATCGGATAATTCTACGGACAGCATTTCTTCATCCCAGCCTGCGTTCAGGGCCAGCTGATTGTCCGCAAGAATATAGGCGCGTTTCTGTGCCTCTGTCAGGTTTTCGGCAAAGACGCAAGGCACGTTTTCATAGCCTTCCGCGCGGGCGGCTTCGATTCTGCCGTGTCCGACGAGGATGTTGTAGTCAGCGTCAATAACGGCGGGGCTTACAAATCCAAATTCCCGGAGGGATGCGCGAAGCTGCGCAATCTGTTCTTTACTATGCGTCCGGGCATTCCGGGCGTAAGGCACCAATTTATCAATGGGTACCTGTTCCAATTTCTGTGTGTTCATTTACATTCCCTTTCTGGCCTGCAGGAGCCGTTCCATCACGTCGTCCTGGGGATTGAGCCCGCTGTATTCGGCAGAGCAGTTTTCCTTGACGATCTGAAAGATTTCATTCCACAGGCGGCTTGCCTGATTCATGTAGTTGATGCCAATGTTGATGAAGGGTGAAGGGATCGGCTTCCCAGTCGTCGGGTGCTTGGAAAGGTATCCGAGCCGAGTGGTCATCTCTTCGCACTGAATCCAGCGGGCGGAGCACATCGCGTAACGCTCTAAGAGCTGTGGAGACACCGCTTTTGCTACGCCGAGCTTATCCAGCCATTCCCATGTTTCCCGATAGATATCACCAGCTTCCAGGGTGGAGCCGTCATGCTGTTTGGCAGATAGAAAGTCATGCGGGGTTGGCATGTCCTCGCCTTCGACATCCGGTATGTCCAGCACAGTGAGATCTCTGCCGCCTGGATTTCCGTTTTCGTATTTTTCTTTGACGGCGGTCTTTTTCCGGCCCGCACCGGGACGTCTGCCGCCGCGACCACCTGTGTTATTTGATTTTGTCGGCATGATTTTTAACCGCCTCCTTTATTACCCGTTTGAAATCGCCTTTTTTGCACGCAAGAGGGGGCGCCGTTTTCCGCAGCATTTTCCACAGAGATT
>CAZFPA010000115.1:1764-4100 GCA_964520975.1 uncultured Selenomonadaceae bacterium
CAAAAGAAAAGACCACGAAGATCATCAGCGGTCTCCTCGGTCTTTATGGATCTTCTCATGACAAGAACGGCAAAGGCTCATGAGGTTGCTCTCATCATTTGTCCCTCCCTCGGAGAGAGGAATGATGTGGTGGACTTCCTCGACTGGTTTGTAGCGACCTTGCTTTAAACACATCTCGCAGAGAGGATGCTTGTGAACGTAGCGGTCACGGATTCGTTTCCATGCTCTGCCGTACCTCTTGCCGGAGGAGTAACCGCGCGTGAACTTCTCATAGTGCTGCTGCATAACCTTGGCATGCTCTTCACAGTACAGACCATCGGTCAGCTTCGGGCAGCCGGGGTAGCGGCACGGCCTCTTTGGTTTCATAGGCATGGCTGCCTCCTTTCCGGACAAAAGAAAAGCCCTGCAGTGTTTCCTGCAAGGCTTAGGGCTGCGCGTGCAGCCGTTCTTTATTCTGTTTCGCTGATTATATACTATCATAATGGCGGGGTGGACATCTTTGGACAAAGCAGGACATTTCGGGCGCATTTCATATGATGATGGGATGCTCCGGCAGAGAGGCATGCTGCAGAGCCTTGCCATGCCAGCGACGGATCGTGCGGGCGTCGGCACAAAGCTCGATGCCGATCTGCTCCCAGGTAAGTCCATGAATGTAACGATACTTTAAAACCATGCGTTCATCTGTATCCGGCACAGCCTCGATGACCTCACGGATCTGTTTCTTTAGGTCGGAGAGAGTTTCAAGCTCTGCCGCGATCTTGTTTTCCAGATCCCACATCTTTTCCAGCGTCCGGATAAAGGGTGCGTCCGTAGATCGAGAGGTCTGTACACGATCCTTGTCATATTGGATTGCCGACACGCTGCCAGCCATCACCCGGAGGTTCTGTACTTCCATCGTGTCGGACTTGATCTTCTGGTCAAGGCGATAAGCCTGATGAAGATATTCTTTTACGGTCATTTTGACTTCGCCTCCTCTCGCAGCTTTTGTATCAGGTAGTCGCCATCTACACTGGTGATGGTCTGATACCAGGCAGAATGGAAAAATCGTTCTATTTCCATCGCAGTGGACATGGCGTCTGTATTCTGTGGTTTTTTCTTCAGGCGCTTTAAGGCATCCCGATAATCCTTCACTGCCTGCAGAATGATGGCATTGATAAGATTTTCATACGGTCTTGTCATCGTGGCACCTCCAGATCCACCTTGACGGCATCAATCAAAGCGGACTGGGTCAGCTCCTTTTTGGAGAGTGCCTTCAGGATGCGTTCATCAATGGTGCCCTTGGTAATGATGTGCTGGATGACTACGGTATGAGACTGCTGGCCTTGCCGCCAGAGCCTTGCATTTGTCTGCTGGTATAATTCCAACGACCATGTGAGCCCGAACCAGACGAGAGTGGAACCGCCTGCCTGCAGGTTTAGGCCGTGTCCGGCTGAGGCAGGATGGATGACTGCTACAGGAATCTTTCCCGCATTCCAGTCAGCAATGTCGCGGCTTGTCTTGATCTCCCGGACATTGAAGCGATTCTTGATCCGGGCCAGATCGTGTCTGAACCAGTAGGCCACCAGAAGCGGCTTTTCATTTGCGGCCTCGATAATATCCTCCAAAGCGTCCAGCTTCCGGTCATGGAACTCCATGATCTCGCCGGTATCGGAATAAATGGCACCGTTCGCAAGTTGGGAGAGCTTCCCTGTCAGCGCGGCAGCATTGGCGGCGGTTATTTCGCCATCCGGCAGCTGCAGGATTAACTCCTGCTTTAAATTCTCATATCGGTCACGCTCGGCATCCGAAAGCGCTACTTCATATTGCGTGGAAATGAGCTCCGGCATTTTCAGGTGGTCGGTGGACTTCATGGAAATCGTGATATCTGAAATCCTCCGGTAAATGGCATCTTCTGCATAGGGTAGCGGCTTATAGGAATATATGATTTCGCCATTTCGCTTGTCCGGAATGAAATAATTTATGCGGTACTGTGTGATAAAGCGACCGAGGCGCTGCCCCTTATCCAGCAGCTTGAATTCTGCCCAAAGATCCATCAGTCCGTTGGAAGAAGGCGTGCCGGTAAGACCGATGATCCTGTGGATATAGGGCCGAACCTTCATCAGGGACTTGAAGCGTTTTGCCTTGTGGTTTTTGAAGGATGAGAGCTCATCTATGATCACCATGTCAAAATCAAATGGGAATCCGGAATCGTCAATCAGCCACTGCAGGTTTTCGCGGTTGATGATTGTAATGTCGGCGCTTTGCAGCATGGCAGCTTTCCGTTCCTTGACAGTCCCGACTGCAACCGCATAGGTCAGACCCGAAAGGTGCGACCATTTTTCTATTTCGGAAGGCCA
>CAZFPA010000115.1:4200-5409 GCA_964520975.1 uncultured Selenomonadaceae bacterium
AATTTCATTCAGCATTCCTCCAATCTGCTCCGGGTCGTCAATGACATAGACCTTAAAGCCAAGCCGCTGAAGCAGCCGGTGCCTTGAGAGCTGAAGCGGTCGCGGCAGTTTTCCCGGAGCCTTAAGCTCTGCAAAAGCGATATGGCCGTCAGGGAGTAAGATCAGACGGTCGGGCATTCCTGCAAATCCCGGAGACACGAACTTCGGTGCAATCCCACCGGCCTTTTTTACTGCCGCTGTTAATTTGTTCTCTACCTGTTTCTCGTTCATTGATAACCTCCGTCAGGCGCTTAATTACTGGGATGTGCAAGGTGTATCAATGGTATTTACTGAACTTTTCCTTATAGCTTTTTTTATTGCCCTAAGAGAGTTTTTATATAAGACCTTGATACACCTTGTCATCCATGGCTATTACTGCAGAAAATCCTCCTCTGCACCGGTGTCCTCACGAATGCGCAGCCCTTTAAAAAAGCGCTTCCGATTGAGTGTCAGCCGTTCAAATCCGGCCTTCTCCAGCGCAAAATAGAAGTCCGCCGTACTGCGCACATATTCGTTGCAGTCCAGTGAGTAGTTGCGGTACGCCTGATACAGCGACGAGGAGCTTTCCTTAAAGGAGTCATCCACCTCGCACTTCTCATCCAGAAAATGTCCGAACCAGTCGTTCTGGCTGCGGTATTCCTCAATGGCCTTCGTCACGCAGTCCGGGATCGGGATCTGGTAGCCCAGCGCAATTACCTTCATGGCTCCTTCGATGACCCAAGCCAGAATGCTTTCTCCGGCATTTTCATACAGGTACTCGCCGTAATTCTTGATGTCGGTTTTGCCCTCGATCTTGGCACCGAAGGGAATCACGATGAGCCTGCGCCAGATGCCGTCATCAGATGCGGAAACACGCGGCAGATGGTTGGTGTATAAAACCAGCGTGTGGCAGGGCTTGAAGGAGAACGGGTCTTTGTATTTCTTTTCCGCGAACACTTCATCCGTGGAGCAGAGCTGCTTGACGGTGGAATCATTGAGCCTTGCGCCTTCCTGCATTTCAGCAGCGATCAGAAGGCGCTTGCCCTTGACCTCCGCCATTTCCGGTTTGATGTTTCTGCGGCAGCCGACAGTCAGGGTATCTGCAGAGATGTTGCCGCTGTATAGGCCCAGCACGCGGGAGATGGCATTCCAGAAGGTTGACTTGCCGTTTCGCCCGTCGCCGTAGGCAAT
>CAZFPA010000116.1:0-5379 GCA_964520975.1 uncultured Selenomonadaceae bacterium
TAAAGGATGGCCGGGATGCCAAAGACTTTGATTTGCCGGAGAGGAAAAACCGACGTAAGAAGAGACAGTCCAAGAATGATTCTGAAGAGAATCAAACGCCTGTGGAAAGGTTATCAGTAATAAAGAACATCATTTCGAGTAAAACACAAGCTTGCCGCACCAGATTGGTTGATTTCCAACCATGCAGTGAGAACGTATCGATGAATTCGCAACCGAGTAGTGGAGACACACGTCGAGAGTATTGCGTTGCTACAACGAAAAATATCCAAGAATCCTTGATTTTCAGTACTTCCAGCCCCATTTCCGCTTTAAGGGAAATATGGATGGAGACCCCAAAAAAGTCATTGAAGACTTCATCAAAGTGGAGGTACGGTTACATCTGGTATTGGTAGATACGTTATAGCAGTAAAAATGCAAGTGAAAAATGATTTCTACAACAGTATAGGTTTTAAGTCTTAGACGTTTGATATTTTAGAATATCGAACGTCTATTTTTTTACTTAATTTTAAAGGAGGAAACAAAAATGTTACGTGCTGGAATGGTGGAGAGATTCAAAAAGGCAATGCCGGTCCTGAAAGAAATGGTTCAAGATTTTGAATGGCTGCAGGATGAATTTGATCCGAAAACGGCAACGGAGGAAGAACGGGCTTATGCAAAGCATTTGATGATGCTGGGATGCAATTCTTTTGATGAGGCAGATTGGCGCTTGACACGCATGTTTAAAGCGGTAGGAAAAACTGGTTATTTGGTAAGAAATAGCGCCGGTCGGTTCGAAATCGACGGTACAGATATTGAATTTACCTGTGGGAGCTGTTGTGAGGTATATGCACCATATTTTTCTGATGAAGATGGCTTGATGACCTGGATACCTACAGCGATTGAATATGACAAGGATTACTATTTTACCGCTCGTTCGAAAATGCCGGTAGAGGGAGCATTGGTGCGGGTGAAAGGTTGAAAAAGACATGAAAAAAGCGCTATCAGTTCGTGGCTGATAGCGCTCTTGTGGAAATTTGCTATTAACAAACTTCATGGGTTACCCATAGTATAGCAGATTTTCGCTTGATTTTACAGATAAATTTAAGCGAAGGGATGAGATTTTATGAAAACATTTTCAATCATCAATAAAAAAGGCGGCGTGGGGAAAACTACGATTACCGTCAATCTGGCCTATCTGATTGCTGAAAGCTGTGATCTTCGGGTGCTGGTCATCGATAACGATGATCAGGGCAATGATTCTCAATTCTTTGCGGTAGAGCCGCAGACAACTCTGGCAGATATCCTGTTGGGCAGAAAGAATATCCAGGACGTAATCCAGTCAACGCGCTACAGCAATATAGATATCATTGCCAGTGGTGCGGAATTGCTGGATGCCAATGTAAGTGTCATCAAGGATGAGGAAATCGTACAGCAGACCATCCTTAAGGAAGCGTTGGAGCAGGTGAAGGAGTCTTATGATATCTGTCTCATCGATAATCCGCCAACCATCAATGCCTCGGTCATCAATGGTCTTGTTGCAAGTGATGAAGTCATTATTGTAACAACGCCGGATATGTATGGTATTCGCGGCGTTGCGCAGATGGCAGAGTACATTGAGGCCATCCAGGAATATAATCCTGATCTGTGTTTCCGAGGATGCCTGCTCAATAAATTTTCTTCAACACCACATGGTTTTCGTTGTATTGAAGCTTTAAGCGAAGTCGTTCCACTTTTTCGGTCACGTATCCGTTATACCAAGGATAAACTGGAGGCCTCTGCCGAAGAGAAGAAATCCATCTTCGAGTATTCGCCAAATTGCGGCTTTGCCCGGGATCTTGTCCATTTCTTTCAAGAGCTTATGGCGGGAGGTGAGGATTGATGAAGAAGCAATCTGCAAGTCTTATCGCCAAGCTGCTCAATAAGAATTCTCAGCCCCAGGCAGGTCCTGAAACGGCAACAGTACAGGAGAAAATTGTCCTCCGGGATGCCCGGGAACTGGTGCCTAATCCCAAGAACAAAGACTACAGTATGGATAATATCGAGGAACTGGCAGCGATGATTCAGATCACGCATCGCGTGGATCCGATTACAGTAAGGGAACTGCCAGATGGCCGTTTCATGGTCATCAGCGGTCATCGCCGTCGTTTAGCGCAGCTTTATCGCTATGAGCATGGGATGAGCGATACGGCAGACCTTCCGACTGTGGTGCAGTCTATGGTCAATGATTTCACTGAGGCAGATATTACCGATGATGAAATAGAAACACTGAATGTTGTCTTTCCCAATAAAGGCTCACGCAGAAATCTTACACCATCCGAGGAAGCTGCAGAAATTGCTATGATCAAGCCAATCATACGCAAGCTCTATGACTATCAGAAGGGCCAGAATGGAGCGCAGGGGAATTTCAAAGCCTTTTTTGCAGATATCCTGGGAATATCGCCAACCGCATTGGTACGTAAGGAAGCAATCAACAAACTGGCAGAGCCTGTCAAAGCAGCCGTTGATGCCGGGGCGATAACTTCTACAGCAGCTGCTGAGTTATCCGGTCTGGATAAAGAGGAACAATCTGCTGTCGTAGCATCTCTTCAGGACAAAGGCGAAAAAGTGACGGTCAAGGCTGTGAGTGAGGCAAAAGAGAAACTGCGCCAGCCGGAAAGTGAAGACGTCGATGTTTGTCGTCCGATGGAAACGGAATTGGAGGCTGCCGGTCAGGAAAAGCTATTCAAGACACCTTTAGTTGATGCTCTGGGATTTGAGCAGGAAATACAGCCGGCGGTCACAGCTGCTGAAGAAAATGGAGTCATAGAGCAAGGCATAGCGATAGAACCAGAAATCTTTCAACATGTGTTGTCCATAACTGCATATTGCCGCAGACAGCATAGCATGGATTCTTCCTGCAATCGCTGCAGCTGCAGCAGAGACGGCCGATGCCGGATTGGCCGCCCTTATGACTGGCAGGTGACTGTGGAGGACCAGGATGATGACAAAGAAGCCAGGTAGGAATAAGCAAGACAAAGATTTGATAGGCTGTCCGGATTGTCAGCGGTATTGCTGCCATGCTTGTGACCGGCCCTGCCAATATGCAGACAGATATCGTAAGGCATCGCAGGTGGATGTGAGGTGTAAGGGTTAAATGAGTAAATTATTGATGGATGAAGTCCCTTTGATGTGTCAGCCAAGCCTGGCTGTAAAGATCGGCTTGAATGAGGCACTCTTTATCCAGCAGCTGCATTATTGGCTGACGAGCAGCAAGAACATCAGGGACGGGAAGCACTGGGTATATAACACGGTGGATGAGTGGAATAAGCAGTTCCCTTTCTGGTCCAAGGCAACATTGAAACGGACGATTGCCAGTCTTGAAAAGATGGGGCTTATCCAGAGTGCCAATTATAATCGGATCAGTATCGACCGTACGAAATGGTACACCATAGATTATGAGGCCTTATGTGCTTTGGAAACAAAAAATGAAAATTCAAATAATGATAGAAAAACGGATGAGTCATCCAACAGCTCAAATTGCACCAATGGGCTGAATCAAAGGGGCGAAGAGGATTTTTCTGCGCTGCAGGAGGCGAAGAATAGTAGTGATTCCGAGATTGAGCCATCCATGAGCGCAAATTGCACCTTTCCATCAGGTCAAAATGAGCCGATGGATGAGTGCAATCTGCACCCACCAATAACCAGAAACAACAACAGAGATTATCTTCCAGAGAATACAACAACAGCTAAGCAAGAGGAACATCCAAATGAGGACGGTGCTGTTGTCCATGATTTTTCGGAACAGGCAGCAAAGTGTGGGATTCCTTCCCGCACGCTGCAGACATTCATCAAAACCTACGGACAGGAAAACGTGCAGAAGCAAATGGACCTCTTGCAGAAGGCTTTAAAGCGGAATCATATCAATAATCCAGCTGGATGGCTGCGTATGGCATTGAGGGAAGGCTATACGGATGCAGCTGTGGAGCTCGCAAGAATCAAAAACGAAAGAAAGGCAGAAGCGAAAAAGCGGGCAGATGAATTTACCAAACGCCAGCTGGCAGCCTATGCAGAGATCGATGCAAAAGAACAAGAAAAAATAGAAATTGATCCAAGCAGCCCATTTCATGCTTTTTTAAAGAAAATCAAGCAAAAAAGGCAGCAGGAAGGTCCGGCTTCCTAAAAGTGGTCCATAATGGACCACTTTTAGAGAGCTCAAGGAGGTAAACAATATGCAGCTGGAATTCAGCGAAAATGACAGAATCGTCATGTGTACAAAACGTTGTATTTCTCATGGAGATGAATACATATGGTACGACCAGGCCCATGTCCTTATTTTTCGATTGAGCAAGGAAAAATTTGAACTTTGCCTGCGACGGGTAACGAAAGGAGGTGACAGCCAGACGGGAAAAGAAACGGCTCAAAAAGCAGTAAGGGAATAATGTCCAGTGCAAAACAAATTATTGAAAAGTGGTCCATTATGGACCACTTCAGGGGAGGAAAAAGGTATGGATAAGAAAATCAATGTGCAGGAAGATCAGGTCGGCATGAAGACTGCCGATGCTTTGGACATCGATTATGATGAAAATCAGCTTTTGGCAGCAGAGTTCACTGAAGCCGATGGGCAGCAAGAGAAACGTGGGTGATACAGATGTCGAATAAAGAAGTCTTTGACAGCCGTGATGAGGTCAACAAAACCTTAGTCGAATCCCTGTCCCGTTATGGGAATCTTGAACCGCCGGGCATTGTCGGGCGTCCCTACAACGATGGCTCAAAATCCAAATATCAGTTCAGTGCAGCAAACTATCTGCGCATCATGGCTGTGCAGCGGCAAAAGGAATATAAGGATCCACGCTGGATCAGTGAGACTTTTCTTGAAAAGCATGGTCTGAGCGTGCGTGAGGATGCTGTTCCGGTTGGAATCGAATACTGGAAGGGCATTGATCAGGGCAAGGAGTACAAGGGTGAACTGAAAAAATTCTATAACGTTGCTGAACTGCTGGATAACGAAGTACAGCCTAAACTCGTGCAGGGTGATCGTGAAGAGGATTTCGCCTATGCTGTAGACCTGTTGAAAGCCAGTGGGGCTCATGCGAATTATAAGTATACGGCAGAACAGATCTTTGAAGCAACGGAGAAATTTGCCAGGAAAAAAGGTGCAGATGAGTTCTCAGCACCGCTTACTGCGCAGATTTTGTTGAAAACGAGCCAGCTCAGCTATGACTATACGAAACATCCGCTCTTTACCCAGGAGCAGCTGGAGCGTCTGGATAAGAATCCGAAAATCCTGTTCCATGCCGAGAAAAAAGCGCAGCAGCTCATGGCAGGTATGCTCTATCAGCAGGAAGAACAACTCAAACATATGGCAGATCGAATCCACCAGGAAGAGAATCTGAAGAAATCTCTGGAAGAGCAGAAAAAAAT
>CAZFPA010000117.1:0-5176 GCA_964520975.1 uncultured Selenomonadaceae bacterium
CTAGTCGAATTACTTGTCTGAATTTCCAAGTTCCGCCGCCAGGACCGGCCATACATCCGATGACTCTACGCCCTTTTTCCAAAGAGCTGCCCCGGCCAGATCATAACGGCTGATGAAGGCCGCCTTCAATGCCAGTGAGCGGGCGTCCTCCTGCCATACCCGGTAGCGGGTGCCGTCCTCCTCATAGCTGTAATAATACTGCCCTATATCCGCCAGCCACTTCCGCGGCGCCTTTTTCTGCTGCCAGAGCGAATCGGCTTCCGGCATATGCAGGGTACGGCCCTTTACCTGTCCGTCTTTTTCACTCCACAGGCGCATGTAGAGCGGCATGCCGAGAACGAGTTTATCCGCCGGGACTCCGCTCGCCAATATATCGCGGATTCCTTTTTCTACCCAGGGAAGCGACGCCACCGAGCCCGCTGCGCCATAGCCAGGCGAATGCTCGTCATAGCCCATGAGCATCAGATAATCGACCTTGCCGGCCAGTGCAGGGCGATCGTAGCAGAGTGACCACTGCGGGTCATCGGACGGCGCGGTCACATCAATGGAAACCACTGCAGATGCTGCATGCAGTGCATCTGTGAGTTCACCGACAAAGGACGTGAGCCCGTCCCGGTCAGCGGCTCCGATATTTTCAAAATCCAGATTCAGGCCATCCAGCTCATACAGCCTGACGAGCCGCACAAGCTCCCGGGCCGCCCGCTGCCTCCCGGCCGGATTCTGCAGCAACGCATGCGTAACTGCGGGGTCAAAGCTGCTGTTCGTCACGAGCGGCCATATTTTCATGCCGGTTTTTTTCGCGGCCCGCACATAGTTCATATCCGCGACAGCAATGCTGCGCACCTCGCCTTTTGCACTGGCAATCGTAAACCAGCACGGCGAAACGACATTCACCCCCGCGGGCCGTCCCGGGAAGGTGAGCCGCTGTTCCTCCGGCTTCGGCTGCTGCCACATCAGACATACCTTTTCCTTTGTCACCTGAGCCGTCGGCTGCTCCGTCAGCCCTGCCGCCTCCACCGGCACCGCCCACAGCAATCCCATGAGCAGCACTACGGCCATTCTGATTCCTACCATGCCCAAATCCCTCCTGAAAATCAAATAAAAACAACCCAATCGATCTGCTTCTATTATAACGCCAGTATTCAGGATTTCGCAAAGTGAAATCCCGCCAGACAGCGGTTCCCGCAAGAAACCAGGCGATATCCGCTGACTGTCTGCAAGGCAATAAAATATGCCGGAATCGGTCAATCTGCAAAAAAACCTTGCCGCACCTGCGCTGGCGGTGTAGAATATAAGCATAATCAATGCGTGAATATTAACTAAATTCAAAAGGCAGGTGAATATGCGCCGTGCAGCAGGCCGGACGCATCCTATCATGAATACAGCATCATCCACCTTTCACATCATAGCGCCGATTTCCGGCAAAACCATAGAACTGTCCCAGGTTCCGGACCCCGTATTTTCGGAAAAGCTCACCGGCGACGGTCTGGCAATCCTGGCCGTGGGCGATGAAGTGCTCGCCCCCTGTGACGGGACCATCACGCTGTTCTTTGATACCAAGCACGCCTTCGCCATCACCACGCCCGATGGGGTCCAGGTCCTCGTGCACGTTGGCCTCGACACCGTCATTCTGAACGGGGAAGGCATCACAGCCCTGCATCATTCCGGCGATGTTGTCCGCGCGGGCATGCCAATCCTCAAGCTCAATATGCCGCTGCTGCAGAAGCGGAAAATCAATCTGATCTCGCCTGTGCTCGTCGTAAACTACGAAAAGGTCAAGGGCCTGCAGCCGCGCGCGGCGGGCAGCCGTGTCGAGGCCGGCACGGACACCGTACTGGAATTCGCTGTTTGACCCCGGAAATGCCAATGGCACTGTCCCCAGCCAGGGACAGTGCCATTTTTATCGAAACAAAGGTATCAATGCTGCTCAGCCGTAAGATCAGACGCAGTGCTATGACCGCCTCGCATCGCAAGCACGACACCGGCCGCAATGAGCGCCGAGCCCAGCCAGAAGAATCTGGTAACCGGCTCGCCGAGCAGCAGCCACCCCAGAAAGGTGCCGACCACCGGCTGGAAAAACAGGAACAGCCCGCCAATGGAGGCATCCATGAGCAGCAATCCTTTATTCCAGAGACAGAAACCACAGGTGGTCGATATGACCCCCATATAGAGCACGGAGCTCCAGATCTGCGGTGCGAGCAGCGGTTCCCATGGTGTCTGCGCCAGCCACCACACCGCATAGGGAAGCAGCAATACCCAGGCCACCAACACCCCATAGAACGTAACCACAATCGGGGAATACGCTGGCAGCTTTTTGAGCAATACCGACATCAGGGCCCAGGTCAGCGCCGCGATGAGCAGAGATATCCCGCCCCAGGCGCTGGCAATCTGTACATTTTCCGGATCTACCACAATAAGCAGCACGCCGACTGTCGCAAGAACAACGGCAGCAGCCCGTCCCAGCGTAAAGGCCTCGCCCAGCAGCAAGCGGGCGAACACCAGCATAAAGGCCGGCGAGGCGGCGGTTATGATCGATCCCGTCTGCGCCGAGGTCAGCATGGTCCCGGTCTCCTGGGTCACGATCGACAAGGTCTGCCCAATGAGCCCGATGAGAAAAAGCAGCTTCCAGTCCCGTCGCGCCACGCGCCAGGATACGCCGCGCAGGCAGCCGATCAGGTAGAGAGCCAGTGCCGCCGTCAGGTAGCGCAGCCAGACCAGTGGAACCGGTGGAATCACCGTCACCGCAACCCGCACCGTGACGAACATGCCTCCCCAGATGCTGCCGGCCAATGTCAGATAAATGGAACCCCATATTAATTTTTTCATAAATAACGAACCTCCGATATTTTATTCCTTAAAGAACAAAATATACCGGTACGTCGCACTCTATACGCATTCTTTCACCTCCAGATCAGACCATGCTCAACAGGAACTGGCCTTCACCCTTGACCATATAATCGCCAAAATCCGCGGGAATGAAAATAGAATCGCCTTTTTCCAGCCGTTCGATTCCCCGGGAATACTCCAGCTCCATCACACCCTCCAGCACAACCAGGGACTGGAAGCTGTTTGTCGTCGCCTGCAGATGGCAGCGGCCATGCAGCTGGAAATCATAAACGGTAAAGAGATCGCACTGCGCCAGCAGTTTCATATCGAATTCCGCAAAGAAATCCGGGCTGGCCAGCGGCTTTATGTCCCGCGATATCGGCTGCAGTTTCGTGACCTCAATGGCTTTATCGACATGCAGTTCCCGCGGGCGCCCATCCTTGCCCACGCGGCCATAATCATAGACACGATAGGTCGTATTGGAATTCTGCTGTATCTCCGCGATGAGAATGCCGCTGCCAATGGCATGGAGCGTTCCCGCCTCGATGAAGAATACATCGCCCGGATGCACCGGCACCTGCCGGCAGACCTCAAGCAGCGTATGATCAGCAATGCGCCGGCGGAAGTCCTCCTGGGTAATCTCCTCCTTGAAACCATAGATCAGACTGGCTCCCGGAACCGCATCGATGATATACCACATTTCCGTCTTGCCATATTCGCCCTCGACCCGCAGAGCATAGTCATTATCCGGATGCACCTGCACCGAAAGGTTGTCACGGGCATCAATGAGCTTGATGAGCAATGGGAAATAAGAGAAACGATCGCCATGGGTTCCAAGCACCCGTTTTCCCTGCTGGGCAACGTAATCCTCAAGGGTCATGCCCGCAGCCTCACCATTCAGAATGATGCTCTGGCCATCCTTATGGCAGGCGAGCTCCCAGCTCTCCGCCACCTTTTCCATGTCCGTTTCTTTTCCATATTCCGTCTTCAAACGCGTACCGCCCCAGAGATAGTCCTTCAGCGGCGCCTGTAATTTCAATGGATACAGCATAATAACTCCCCCCTCGATAATCCTTCTTATTGTATCACATTTATCGACAGATGTCCGCCTGTCCGTGAAAGTCTTTTAAAATTCGATACATTTTCTTCCTCATTTGCTTGATAGCCTGCACTATATAGCGTAAAATTACAATAGTTGCCGGCCAATCCTTCGTCAACAGACCAAAACAATCGGAGGCATTCCATGAACGATGCACAGCTTCGCATTCTCTTTGTATTCACCGACCTCATACTGCCGCTGGTACTCGGCTATTACCTGCACCAGCGAAGCATCATTTCGGACCGGCTCTGCAACCGGCTCATCAGCTTCAACATCATCTGGATCTGCACGCTGCTCTCCCTGCTGAGCTTTTGGGTACTGCCGCTCACGGCCGAACTGCTGTGGCTTCCGGCCTTCAGTTTTATCTTTGCCGCGATTCCCGGCATCATCAGCGTATGCACCTTTGCCCGCCGCCACAAGGAACCGCTTGATCGCGGCGCCTACATTATCAGCTCCCTGCTCGCAAACATCGGCACGCTGGGCGGTCTCTGCGCATTTATCCTCTATGGCGAGACCGGCTTTGCCTACGCCCAGCTCGTCGTCACGTTCCAGAACCTCATCCTCATGCTGGGCTGTTTCCCGCTCGCCCAGTATTACTACGCACTGCACACGGCATCAACGGCCAGGACGCATCTGCATCTCGACATCAAGGGCCTGTTCATTTCCTGGAACCAGCTCAGCGTGCTCGGCATGCTGGCCGGTATGCTGCTGCAGGCAGCGGATGTCCCCCGCCCCGAAACCCTCGGAACGCTCTTTAATTCACTCATCCATATCAGCGCCTGGACGGCCCTGCTCCCGGTCGGCTATCTCGTGGATTTCCAGCGGGCCGGAAAATATTATCACCGCATCCTGGACCTCATTCCGCTGCGCTTCATCATTCTGCCGGCCGCCTCCTATTGCATCATCAAGCTGCTTTTCACGGATCAGGTGCTGCTGGGCTCCCTCATGATCTTCGCAAGTGCACCGACAGCCATCAACGCGGTGCTCACAGCCCGTATCTACAAGCTTAATGTCGATCTCACCATTGCCGCCTTCCTGCTCACCACCGCAATCTTCCTGCTGCTCATCTATCCCTGCCTGTTCTTCTACGTGCAGCTCGGCCATCTCTGGTAAGACCATGTTTTATCCATAAAAATAAAAAAATCCTCGCCGGAATTCTCCAGCGAGGATTTTTTATGCCATTAGTTTTTTGCCATTTCAGCCTTTATCAGCCAAGAACACCAAGAGCCTTAGCTACAACAAAAGCGAATG
>CAZFPA010000118.1:0-5145 GCA_964520975.1 uncultured Selenomonadaceae bacterium
CGTGTACGATGTACTAGTGGCGCACCGACAACAGCTCATACAGAACCTGCGTGTGGGAACGCCGCTTCAGCGTCTGTGTCCCCAGCAGACAGACCGACGAAAATTTTGCATACCTCTGCCCATACTGCTCAACAGCCTTCCGCTGTTCCAGCAGCCTGCGGTATTCCTCACCATAGACCTCCCAGCCGATATGCTGCTTTGTATAGAGGTCCAGCAGCCCTGGCTCCGGCGCAAACAGCAGATCATGCACATAGCGGGCCCCGGTAAGCTGCGGCACAAAAAATGCCAGATCTTTCTCTTTGGTGAAGCCACAAAGCTGTGAAGTATTCCGCAGCCGCACATCCAATACGAGGTCCGTCTTTTCCGCTGCCAGCCGTGAAAAAAACGCGGCCGCCGTCGTCTCATAGGCGCTCAATGTATATAACCGCTGCAAAAGAATCGCCTCCCCGGTTCATCATAAAATCCCCATACAGAACTCCGGCACGGGTCTCTGCGTTCAACGAAGCTCAATGGCCGCAACAGGGCAGGATTCCTTTGCTTCCTTTGCTGCTGCCTCCCCATCTGCGGTGATCGCGGCATAACCTTCCGCCACCTCGTCATCGCCCATCCGGAAAGCCTCCGGTGCAATTCCTGTACACATACCACAGCCAACACATGCGTTCTTATCCACATAGCCTTTCATGTAGATCCCCCCTTCAAAACTGATCTTTTCTTCGGGGAAGCGCGATCCCCCTGCAATGTCTATTCTATTCCGCCTAAAGGAAAAAATCGGTGATAAATGTTACACGAAGGAGCTCCGGAAGGCAATCACTGCCCGGATTCCGCTGAAAAAAAATGAGCTGCCGCACAGGAGAGTGCGGCAGCTCATTTTTACCAGCTTATTTTTTTACCAGTGAATTATTTTGTACTCCATACTGCATCTTATCCCCCAGGTAATTGAAGGAAATATTACCGCCCATGGATTCCTGTACCGCCGACCAATTGTCAATCGTCAGCGAGGAATTCGCATCGTACTGGATGTACAGACTGTTGTCCTTCTGCGCAATCGAGGTATGCGATGGCAACAGGGTATCGGACATGAGGAACACAATCTGACTGTTCTTCGTATCAATGCTCTTGGTGTCGATCAGGACATGCGCATTCTCAATATTTTCCCGGTCGAATTTCAGGGTAACAGTTCCCGCAGCAAGCTTACCCGCCTGCTGGCTGCCCAGCAGATAGGTATCCTTGCCCCCCTGTCCATACAGGCTGTCATTCCCGCCGGTCCAGGCCAGCACATCGTCACCAGCACCGCCATAGAGCTCATCGTTGCCGCTGCCGCCGACCAGTGTATCATTGCCAGCGCCGCCAAAAAGGATATTGTTCCCTTCCCCGCCGTAGATTTTATCATTGCCGGCACCGCCCGCAATGAAATCATCCTTGGCGCCACCATAAAGCACATCATTTCCCGTCGCTCCGACGAGGTAGCTGCTTTCATCGCCGCCATAGATCGTATTGCCGCGGTCATTCGCCATAATGATTTCTTTTTTGCCGGAAACTGAGCGGAATTCCGTTGCATCGTCAGCGACAAAGGTATGATTTTCTGGATACGTGAAGCTCGTGTTGTTGAACAGATCGATCTGCTGTCCGATCTCATGACGATCCAGACGGATGTTCTCAATGCCGGTTGCCTTCTGAAAGGCTTCCATGAATACCCGATAATTCGGCAGCGCATCCGGACGATCGCCGCGTGACAAATCGTAAGGAATCGGCACCGTAAAGCCCAGATGATACTGTGTGGCAAAATCGCCAACCGGATCCCCATCTGTGCAGAAATTCACAATATGCCCGAACTGCTTCGTATCCAGCTGCGTCCCCGCGCCCTGCATCTGCTCGACCAGCGTCAGTACCCCGGTACCATCAATAGCAATGGTCGGGATAGCCTCCTTCGTATCGAGATAATACTTGGCCGAAACCATCTGCGCCATCGAACCACCCAGGGAATGCCCGGTAATGACGAGCTTATAATCCGCCATCTCCGGTGTATTCCGAATGGCTGTCATCGTATCCTGGAACCACGTGTAAGCCGTATAGAACTGATCTGGAACCTTATTCGACATCATCTGCAGATCCGCAAGACCATCCTTGCCCAGGATCAGATGCCATTTATCATAGATTTCATTGTATTCATCATCAGTCAGGAAGCGGGAAAAACCATCGGATACCCGGTACAGGTCCTTAGCAAAAGCCCCATCCATGGCATTTTCACCCAACAGCTTCGTAAAGCCATGTGAACCCTCGAAGCATATATTGATCTCATGCGTGCTGCTGTTGACAAACACCCGGGCATCCAGCCCGGTGTGGATTTCATCGATGCGCCGTACCACCTGCCAGTCGGGAAGTGCATTTTCGCCTTTACCAGCCAGCTTATAGAAGGCATATACCTCCTTGTAGGTCATCTTTGTCAAATCGGACAGCGTAGACTGCGGCGCCGTACTTTGCGGAACCGATCCCGCCGGAACATCAACCTCCTGAATTCTTGACGGATGAAGCAGTGAACCTACAGTCTCTACCGTATCCTCAACCGCCCCCGTCACATCCGAAATTAACTCTTCACCTAAGTCCAATAAAAGACCCATCTTTATCCCCCTCATCAGCAGGATTGCGGCGAAGCCTGTGCTTCGCCGCCTCCCTCTGCTTTCTTATTTCTTCACAAAGGATGTTCCCTCTGCCTTATAGGTTCCGTTGTTAAAGCTGAATGTATCCGCATGGTCGCCGCCGGCATACCAGTTGCTGAGCGTAAGCGTGCTGGATGTATTGAGACCGCTCTGCTGATAGGAAATCACCAGATCCTCATGATCGGCCGAAATCGTGTATTCCTTGGCATTGAATTCCGTATTGAACTTGATGACATCCTTGGAATTGCTGCCAACGATGGTATCATGCCCAAAGGAATTATCAAATACAAAGGTATTGCTCCCCTTGCCGCCAAACATGAGATCATTGCCCTTACCAGAAACCAGCGTATCGTTGCCGGCCGAGCCTACCATAAAGCTCCCCGCATAGGCGCTGTCATCGCTTGCCTTTACCGTGCCATGACCTGCCTGCACGGCGTATTTCTGGTCATCAACATAGAGCTTGCCGTTCGTGAACTGGAAGTCCACCTTGCCGCTGTTGGCATCAAAGGCATTGAACGCATTGCTGAAGGTCACCGAAGCCGCAGCATTGCCCAGGTTATCCGTCATGACGATATCATCGCCATTGACCGACCATTTCATATCCTGGAACCGGATCTCATCAGCAAAATTCAGCAGCAGAGTGCTGTCCTTAGCCATCGCGCCTTCAAATACAACCTTATCCTGGCCAAAGTTCGTGAAATTGCGCTCCCATTTCATCTGCGCATTGCCGGTTGCCCCGTTTCTGACCACCAGCGTATCATTTCCCTCGTTGCCGCCGAGAATATCATTGCCCGTCGACCATACGAGAGTATCATCCCCTGCACCGCCAAAGAGCAAGTCGCTGCCCTCGCCACCGTCGAGGTAATCATTGCCCTCGCCGCCATAGAGAATGTCGTTGCCCTTGCCGCCATAGAGGCTGTCCGCGCCGGCATCACCGGCCAGATAGTCATCACCGCTGCCGCCAATGATATAGTCATCACCATTGCCACCGGAAACGAGATTACCGCCATTGCCTGTGCGGACTACATCATTGCCATCGCCGGCAAGTACCTGCGTCGGACGGTCATTTGTTGTAATGAGGTCTGCTTCCTTCGAACCAAAAACGGTAGTCTGCGGCAGGCTGAGATTTGAACCATCCCATACCTTACGCGGTGCAAGATAATCACGATATACTGCACTGCCGACACCGATCCGGCTCGGATCCTTAAAGCCCACCGCGGTTCCCGACCAGAGCACAATGGACTGGTCCGGCTCATGACGGTCAAAGCGCGTCGCATGGATGCCGCCCAAACCGAGCTTATCCGTGAGCTCCGGCGTAACGATGTTCTTATGATTGATGGGGTCCATCACCACAGACTCCAGATTCTGCATATCCTCACGCGTCGTCAAGAGATACGGCACAATCATATTGAGGCCGACATGGCCGTCTTTGTCCGGATCGATATTGTAGTTGACCGCCCCCACGGGATCGAGTACCGTGATGAGATTGGTCACAAAGCTGAAATCCTGTGCTTTGAAGGTTCCAACAATCGCCTTGGCTTCATTGGCCCGTTCGAGGAGCGTTCCCTGTGAAAGGCTTACCACATTACCGCTCGGCAGATGGATTTCCTTGCCCGCCAGGAGCTGCTGCTCCGCATAGATCTTGAGCTGACTCAGCATGCCAGGGCCAGCCTCGGCAAGCGTCGGCAGTGCAACACCCGTATCGATGAAGTACATACCCGGCATCATCTGTGCCAGGCCGCCGCCCAGGGAATGGCCGGCCACCGAAATGCTGTAGCCATCGCTGACATAGTTATTCATGACATCCGCCACAACCGTCTTGAACTGCTCATAGCCTTCCCGCATCTGCGGCGGAATCACACCGAGCCCGATCTCCAGATCCGACAGACCATCCTTGCTGAGCCACAGCGGACTCAGATCACTGTTGGACTGCGTCCCTTCCAGTGTGATGACAACCTGCTTGTCCTTTTCATTGATATACGTACGGCTGTTGAAGCCATGCGTCGTTTCAACATCTTTGTAAAGTTTCCACTTATCTGTAATTTCTGGATTTGAAACCATCCGGCCCTTGTAGATCAGCCAGGACATATCGCCAATAGAAGCTCCCGTAGTGAATTTGCTGTTGATGACAACGTTGCTGCCCGCACTCACTGCATTGGCCTGACGTTCATAGGTTGGAGTCGCTGCCGTGGATGGAACGAGATTGAAGATATTGGTTACTACATCCTCACCTACAGTGATGACGCCCTTGGCAAAATTCACCGCATCCTGAATCGGATGTACGCCATGATGCCCAAAAACAGATACCTTCATATCATTGAGCACATCATCAACGGTTCCCTTCGGGTCCGTGATGATACGATTGACGATTGCGCCAGCCGTATCAGCGATCTGCTCAGCGGCGACAGCTGCATTGCTGCTATCAAGGCTTGTGCGGCTCTGCTCGGTCTCCGTTGTCTCATCGTCCCCAAAAACATCGTCTAAAAAT
>CAZFPA010000119.1:0-5138 GCA_964520975.1 uncultured Selenomonadaceae bacterium
GAAAAGATTTATAATATAGGTGATAAAATGGATGAATCTATTTATGGAATCGTCAAATATAAAAATACAGCGTGAGTCTGTCTGGGGCTTTTGATGGATTGCAGGGAAAGCAAGGAGAATGAAAAGACGCAGCCGCTGTAGGGAGCAGGAAGGAACCAAAGGAATGAAGAAAGCTGTTTTGCGGAATTGCATTGCATTATCCTTGACCTCTATGCTGGTTACTCCGATAGCGGGAGCGGAACCGGGCGGAATGATGGATGCCGGCCAGATTGCGGCGGGCGTTGATCAGAATCGTGAATGGAAGCCGAAGGCAGACGAAGCCGATGTGAAGGTGGAGCTTGGACAGGTGGAGAGCAAGGGCTCAGATATCAAAATCCGGGTGAATAAGATTCGCTTCATCGGGCAGGAAATTCTTCCGGAGGGAGAACTGCAGACCATCGTAGCGGCGGATGTTCAGAAGGATCAGTCGGTAGCGGACCTTTGGAAAATCGCCGGCCGGGTTACGGAATACATGCATAAAAAAGGCTATATGGCCTCGCTGGCCATTCTTCCGGAACAGGAAATCAAGGATGGCGTCGTAACCATTCAGCTGATGCTGGGCCACTATGATAAGATCGGTTTTGAAAACACATCGGAAATGGTGACAGGGCGGGCGGTAGGCCTCACCCATGCCGCGCTGCCAGACAAGTTCATTGAGCGTAAGCCTCTGGATCGGGCCCTGCTTATACTGAATGATATTCCTGGTGTCAAGGGTCATGCGTTTTTATCCCCGGGCAGCAAGAATGGTACCTCCAATGCGGTTTTTCGGCTTACGACCACAGAGACCGATGGCGGTATCGCCTATGTGGACAACTACGGCAGTCGTTATACCGGGCGCTGGCGCAGCGGAATTCAGTACCATTGGAATAATCTTACACATGTAGGGGACCAGCTGCAGCTCGGCTATCTGCAGAGCTTTGGTGCTGGTATCCAGAACTATGATATACGCTATGAGCTGCCGGTGGGCAACGATGGCACCTTTGCGGGCCTGGAGTTTTTCCGCACGGACTATCGGCTGGGTCTGCAGTTCCGGTCCTATGATGCCTATGGAACCTCGCATGGCTGGAGGGTGTATTCCCGTACCCCATTGAAACGCACCCTGAACAATAACCTCTACTTTAATTTTGAACTGTCCCATACTTCCCTGACCGACCGCATGGGATCTTTCCGTACGGATTCGGAGAAGCATGGCGATGCACTGCGTTTCGGCTTCCGCGGGGATTCCCGTAATTCCCGCTCGGCTTCCAGCTACAAGCTCATGCAATCCATGGGCCGTATGTATATGGACAGCGACTACGCGAAGTATTTTGACTATTATGATACGGATGGCTTTTGGCAGAAAACGAACCTGGATATCTATCATATCCAGCGTCTCAGCAATCGCGTCAACCTCCATGCCTCCCTGCTTGCCCAGTATGCCTGGCATAACCTGGACTCTTCGGAAAAGTTCTACATCGGCGGCTACAATGCCGTGCGGGCCTTCCCGCAGGGGGAAAGCGGCGGCGACCATGGCCTGCTGGCCTCACTGGAGCTGCGCTATCAGACCGGCAACCCGCACTTTCAGCTTGCTGCCTTCTATGATGCCGGCTGAGTCAAGCTGAATCGCAATCCACTGGCGGGTGCCTCGGACACCACTCGCCACCTGGCAGGTGCCGGGCTCGGCGTCATCTTCACGGACAACGGCTCCTCCTACGCACGGCTTGACTACGCCTATCCGCTCACGGACCGCCACTCCGATACCTTTGGCGGTGACATCAGCGGCACCTGGTGGTTCCAGTTTGTACAGAAAATCTGACCTATGAGGAATTTCGGATAGAGTAAGTTTTGTATGGAATGAGAAGGGAAGAAACAAAAATGAGTACACGGAAGAAGAATACACTCACCCGCCGTATCCTGCTGGGCCTGGCTTCAGCAACCCTGTGGATCGGCACTGCTATGAGCCCCGCCTATGCGGCGCCAGATGCTAATGCCGTGCCTACCGGTGGTACAGTCGCTGGCGGAGGTGTGACTATTCATAACGCAGTCACGGATGCTGCCACGAATAAGACAACCATGAACATCACGCAGACGGAAGCCAATGGCATCATCAATTGGGACAGTTTCAATGTGGGGGCAAATTCCACGGTGAATTATATTCAGACCTTGAACGGATTGCCGAATACGGCCGCAATGACATTGAACCGGGTGGCTGCAAGCGGCGGCCTGTCCGAGATTGCCGGCCACATTAATTCCATCGGCACCTTTTTGCTTATCAACCCGAATGGTGTGATGTTTTCGCAGGGGTCGACCGTCAATGCGGCCGGGATTATTGTTTCCACCGCAAACATTAAGGATGAAGATTTTAATAAGGGCAATTTAGTCTTTGATCAGAGGAATTCCACCAATGCCAATATTACCATGAATGGCAGTATGACAGCTGCAACCAATGGCAGTTATCTGCAGGGAACTGATGGGGTATTGGCCGTAGCTAAAGCGGCATTGGGGAATACGGTCCTGAATACAGCAGATATTCAAGTGGCAACGCATTTTTCAGCGGGAACGAACTGCATAAAACTTGTGGCGGATGGCAATATCAATGTTGCTGGCACAATGAATGCTACGACGATGACGAACATAGAAAGCGGCGGAACGGAAGGACAGGAGGGTTTTTCCGTAGATACCAGCGGGGCAACCCGGGTGGGCAGCATCATGCTGCGCGCCGATGCCAATGCGGATAATATCAATGCGGAGGGGACGGCGGCAACTGTTGCTTTCAGCAAGGGAGCAAAGCTGTCGGCACCGTATGTATCCGTTTACTATAATCCGGCGCTGGTCAATACGGTGAATGGCTCGGCAAAGTACAGCGGAACAGGAACGTATACCCAAAAGCAGTATGATACCTATGGTACGGTATCTCAAGCGGATCTGGGATACATTGATGATGCAATCAGCGTAACATCGAATACCGCAAATTCGACGGCTACGACTTCTACCATAATGTCGGATGGTACTGCAATCAAGGATGTCAAGGGAAAGTCTTTGACGGCTAAGAATCGTTCCATCTATATGCTGGTCAATGATGTGGACCAGCTGCAGGCCATCCAGACGACAAACGCCGAAATCGTAGCTGGAAAGCAGCATGGGAATCTGGGCGGCAGCTATGCCCAGGGGAAGACCATCGATGCCAGCGAAACCAGCGGCTGGAACAGCAATGCAGGATTCCAGCCGATTGGTACAGGCTTGGGCACTGATGCGAATGCATCGACCTATCAAGGCACTTTTACGGGCAGTTTTACCGGCAATGGCGGGATTGCGGCCTATTCGATAGATAACCTGCATATTAACCGTACCGACAAGAATCAAGTGGGCCTGTTCGCGGATGTGTCCGGTCATATCTGGTCCACGACACTGAAGGATGCAGCAATCAGTGGAGCAACGGATGTGGGCGGACTGGCAGGCAAATTATCTGGAACCATCAGCGGCTCGACGATTATCAATTCCGGGACGGGCGCAGCTCCAAATGTCAGCGGGACAACGGATGTGGGTGGATTGGCAGGCAATGTCGCCGGGGGCCATATCGTTTTGGGCTCATCGAATCAGGCCGTTGTGAGCGGGACGACCGCTGTGGGCGGGCTGGCCGGGAAAATGACGGCTGGCGCAACGATTACAGACAGTGCCAATAAGGGACGGCTCAACGGCTCCGATATGGTTGGCGGTCTCGTTAAGGGAACGACAGATGTGGGCGGCCTGGTCGGCAACATGACCGACAGCACCATCCAGGCATCGGCGGCGAAGGCCGGCACCTATAATAACGGTAAAGTCATGGGGGACGCTAATGTGGGGGGCCTTGTCGGCACCATGAGCGGCAATAGTACGATCAAACAGGCCTATAACACGAATGAGGCCTCTGTCCTGACTACGCAGATTACCAGTACGGGTGCTCTGGCAACTAAGAGTCTTTACGGAGCCGTGGCCGGTAATGCCGGCAGCAACAATGTTGGCGGGCTGGTTGGCAACATGATAAACGGAACGATTGATACAGCCTATAATGCCGGGAAAATTTCGGGTGATAGTGCTGTAGGAGGACTGGTTGGCTGCATGGCAACCGGAACGATTACGAAAGCCTACAATGCGGATAATAATACGGTATTGGAAACGGATGGCGGTACCGCAGGTCAATCTTCAAATACAGCCGCATATTATGGGTTCAGTTCTACGGGGCACACCTATACGTATAATGTCAGCGACCAGAAATGGTATCAGGATAATAGTACCGCGATTTCCTATACGGATATGCAGACGGCGGCTCCTGAGGCGACCCGTGTTTATAACAATCGTCTGGCTTATCGGGATGCGACCGTTACAGGGACGGGAGCCTCCGGAATAACGGGAGGACTGGTCGGCCAGATGGCCGGCGGAACCATCACACAGGCTTATAACGCGGGCAGGGTCACAGGCGCAGCAGCCGATTACACGGGCGCCCTTATTGGCCAGGTTACCAGTACAAGTGCTAAGATAGGAACAGATAAGAATGGTGTTTATTATGTCACTACGGATAATACCGGCGCAGCTGTGTCAAATGGCGGCAACGCAGGTCAGGCGCTGGGAACTGACAGTGTGGCAGAAGTGGATGTAACCCACGCCCAAGGGGTGACGTTGGATGCTTTGCAGCAGGCCTCTAAGACCGGCTGGTCTGGTTTTGATTCCAGCAATCAAAATGCGGATTGGATTGTCTACAACCATCAGACCACACCGCTTTTGAAGGCGTTCATGACCTGGATCAATATCAAGCGGGAGTACCAGTATGACGGTACCGTGCATAATCTGGTGACCAATGACGTAAAGAATTATTATGGCGGGGCCTTCTTTGATGCAGATAACGGCGAGGGGAAATACGTCAATAATGGCGGTACAAATATAACAAAAGCTGAATATACAGGCAGTACCTGGGTCGACCCGAATGCCGCGGACAAAGACAAGGCATCGAATCATGACTACAGCAATTCCACGCTGTACAAGTATGAAAAGTCCTATATGTGGTCCCCGCAGCACGGCTATTATACCGATCCTGCTGCGGAAATGATCGTGACGCCGAAGCCGGTCACGGTGACGCTGACGGG
>CAZFPA010000120.1:0-5136 GCA_964520975.1 uncultured Selenomonadaceae bacterium
CAGAGGAAGCTGAAGCTGTTTCTGCTGGCCTTCTTGCTGCTGCTTTTGCTATTGTCCATGGTTCGATGTGCATGTGGACCGGTATTTTATTCAAATACAACCGATTCAGCACCACGCGGGCTTTATCTTGTAGTTCCTTGGCAAACGATGAAGTATGGAGATTATGTTATTGCGGCATTGCCGGAAGATGTACCGGCATTGCATGTAGAACAAGGATTTCTGCTCTTGAAGCAGGTGCAGGGATTGCCAGGGGATATTTATACCGTGTATAGCAATGCATTGGCGATTCGTGATGAATCCTACGTAATTCACCATCTGCCAGGCCTGCCGCAGTTGGAAACGGGCAGGCAAGTAATTCCAGAAGATGAGGTCCTTTTACTGAACCCTGTCGGGATTTCTTTCGATTCGCGCTATTTAGGCCCTATCGGAATGCAGCAGATCAAATGCAGGGTCATCCTGCTCTTGCCTTATGCAGTTTTGGACAAACTGAAAGAAAGGCTGGTGAAAATCAATGAAACACGCTAAATGTATGGCAGCTTTGCTGGCAGTGCTGCTTTTTTGCAGTCCGCCGGCAGCACAGGCCGGATTCTTCGATGGTGGGTCAGTGCTTCATCCGGGGGATCATGTTTTTGACCTGAAGCGTTTCATGGATAGTGTAAAGGAAACGGCTGAAGCATTGGAAATCGTGAAGAACAGTCTGGATAACCTGAAAAATCGTATCCTGGCCCGCGTCGGGCTGGATGACGATGGCAAAGTCATTGCCTTATCCATAGAGCATAGCGGCGGTCTATTCGAAGACAGTCCCGTGCATCCGGCTCATGAGGATAAGTCGTTTCAGGAAATGGATCAGGAGACTTGGAAATTAGCTAAAGAAGGGCAGGATTATCTCAGCCGGATACAGACGACACTGGATAAGGCGAATGCGGATACGGCAGCTTTTATGCAGCGGATTTTTGGCAATATCCAAGAAAGGGAACAGGCTGATATTGAGATACTGCATCTTGACACACAAGGCATTTTAGGCGAAAAGCAGCGGGAAAACAATCAACAGATATTGCATGCCGTGGAAAGTTCAGACCGGGCACAGGTCACGGGTACTCAGTATATGGACCGGGTAGCGCAGCAGGAAGCAGAGACCATGAAGAATCGTCTGGATCAGCAGAAAATCAAGGCCGAAGAGGTTTATGGCTATGATCCGTATCACCCAACGGATTATGATTTGCAGCATCGTCAGGTGAAAAGCGAGAACCTTGGCTTTATGAAGTTTGGTGAGTGAACAATAAGAAAAGGCAGGGCTTGCGGCCCTGCCTTCATCATAAAGTTATGTCGTTTTAATGGGTGGCCCAATCGCGGGGAAATCGTTCACCTTGTCTTCGACCATCATCAAAGCCATCATCGTAACCGTTTTGATAGCCGTCCTGGCGGCCATAGGCATAAGCACGTTGTGCTTCCTGACTCATGGCAGCAAGAAAAGCGTCTTTTTCGGCCTTTTTTGTTAGTTCAAGCTGTCGTTTCTTTTCGACATCTTCTGCACCTTTTGTGGCCACGCCCTTGTAGGGTTTGAAATGCAGATGGAAGATGCCGGAAAGCAGCCAACTGATGGCATGGGTAAGTTCCGGCAGGCTGTTACCAAGCAGAGATAGCAATGTATAGAGTGCATAGATGCCGGTGATAAGTCCCCAAAGGACTAAGCCGAGATAAAAGAGGATGATATGGTCGGTAAAGAGTTCCCGGTACTCGATGCCGAGATAAATACCAAGTATACCAATACCGGTGAAGCACAGATGCTGGATCTGATTTTTGAGCAGTTGTGTAGAGGTTGGACTAAGCATAGTGGATTCCTTCCTTATTCAGATTTTGTGATGAGCTCCAGGCATTGTCTCAGAACTCGCAGTTTGTTCTGTGGCAGGGTATCCAGTATTTTTAGGATACGCGCCTTTTCACGGTCTGCAGCCGTCTTTTCGATGATGTTTCCTGGAGCGTTTTCGCCATTGCTTTCCCCATATAGGATCCAGTTCAGGTCGAATCCCATGCGGCCAAGCTTCTGCAGAGTCTCTGTGCCGGGCTGCCCTTGGCCGCGTTCGATAGCAGAGAGCGCCGATTGGCTGATGGCAAGCTCTTTGGCAAATTCATCCTGGGATTTGTTGAAATATGTACGGATGACTTTCACGCGATGGGCGAGAGAGTCTTCGTCTTCATCGTAATCCAAAGGATCCTCAGCAACCACTTCCCCACGCATATATTCCTGTGTTACATGGAAGATGGCGCCGAGCTTCAGGAGAATTTCGGGAGAAGGCCGATCTGTACCGGATTCATAACGCGAAATCTGGGTCTGCGTTATGGCGAGCTTTTGTGCCAGTGCATCCTGTGTCATTTTGTTTTCCTTTCGCAAGGTTTTCAGGCGAATGGAGAATTTATGGGAGTCGATATCATAGGCCATGCTGCATACCACGCTTTCTGTGAACTTCTTTATCATACCTATAATTACTAAAATATAAATATTATACTTATAATAATATCATTTTAAAAGTACAAATACAAGATAAGAAAGAAGGATTTCCATGCGAGAATTATATTTAGCAGAAAAACCGGATATTGGCCGTGCTTTGGCTGGATACCTGTGGCCGGAAGGAGATTATCATAAAGAAAAAGGCTTCCTGCAAAAAGGGGATACGACGGTATCCTGGGCTTTCGGGCATATCCTGGGATTAGCTGCACCGGAAGCTTATGGCGAAGAATATAAGCAGTGGGCAAACTATCCAGTCCTGCCCAAGACGTGGATTTTGAAACCGGCATCGGCAGCCAGGGAACAACTCATGACCATCAAGAAACTGCTGGCCGAAACGGATGTCGTGATTCATGCCGGTGATCCGGATCGGGAAGGGCAGCTGCTGATTGATGAAATCCTGCAGTATTTGAAGTTCAACGGGCAGGTGAATCGTATCCTCATCAATGCGAAAGATGATGCAAGCCTTAAAAGAGCTTTTGACCAAATCATAGATAACAAAAAGTTCCGGAATCTTTATGAAGCTGGTTTGGGCCGTGAGCAGGCAGACTGGCTTGTGGGCATGAACCTTTCCCGGGCCTATACCGTCAATGCCAGACGGTATGGTTATGAAGAGACATTTCGCATTGGACGGGTCAAGGTGCCGACGCTGGCCTTGGTCGTGAAGAGGGAAAAGGAAATCCAAGGTTTCAAACCACAGAAATACTATGAGCTGCAGGGAAAGTTCCAAAAGGATGGAGTTTTCTTTTCTGCAAATCTGCAGCCAGGGGATAAGCTGCCGCTCGATGCAGAAGGCCGCATCAAAGAGCAGACGGTCCTGCAGGCCATCAAGCTCAAGGTGGAACATGGCAAGGTTACGGTTAAGACTGCAGCAAGCAAAAATCTGCGGCAGAATCCGCCATTGCCGCATTCACTGGATACGCTGCAGGTAGAAGCGAACAAACGGTATGGCTATTCGCCCAAAGAAGTCCTCGATACGGTGCAGGCACTTTATGAAAACAAATATGTATCCTATCCACGCAGTGACTGCAACTATATCCCGCTTTCACAAAAAGACGATGCGGTCCGTATCCTGCCAGTACTGCAAAAACTGGGCCTGGCAGGTGCGGAAGGTGCAGATCTGTTCCTGGTGAGCAAGGCATTCAACGATGCTAAAATCACTGCACACCATGCGTTGATTCCAACCGGTGTGATGCCAAAGAAGTTGGATGAGAAAGAACGCCGGATTTATACGCTCATTGCGCAGAAATACATTGTGCAGTTTTATCCGGCCTGTGAATTCCAGAAAACAAGTTTTTCCCTGCAGGTGGCAGATGAAATCTTTACTGGAAGCGGGAAGACGATTCAAAAATTGGGGTTCAAGGCAATCGAAAAGGATGAAAAAGAGGAAAAAACAGAAGAATCCAATCTAAGGCTTCCAGCACTCGCTGTAGGTGACGAACTAGTGAAAGGTGAGTATTCCCTTGCAAATAAGCTTACAACAGCCCCAAAACGCTTTACAGAAGGCAGCCTTTTAGCAGCCATGGCTAATATTTGGCGTTATGTCGATGCGGATAATCCTAACCGGGAAAAACTGAAGGAAGTCAAGGGAATCGGGACACCGGCCACCAGAGATACCATTATTGCCGAACTGCAAATGGAATCCATCAAGGGGAAGCCGGTGACGCCTTGCTTGAAAAAGGTAAAAAAAGAGCTGATACCAACGGATTTTGGCATCAGCCTTATTGAGCATGTCGATGAATCCCTGACTTTGCCGGATACAACGGCAGAAATGGAATATGCCCTGTCAGAGATTGCGGCAGGAAAGAAGCAGTTATCTGTATACATGGATGAAATGATCACGATGATCCAGGACAATATCCGATTTGCCGAAGAGCATGAATTTCCGCTGCCGAAAGGTTACGGACGTGAAATCTGCCCAATATGTGGTGAAGGAGAACTGGTCAGGCATTACTCTGCGAAGGTAAAAAAATACTTTTACCTCTGCAGCAGTCCGGACTGCGTATCGCCGGAATCTGGCAAGAAAATCTTTTATGAAGATGACCATGGAAAGCCGCTCATTGTAAAATGCCCGGACTGCAAGACGGTTTTGGTGCGACTGCCTGGCAAAAATGGCCCATTTTGGCTCTGCAATGCCTGCAAAAAGACCTTTAACGATGTGGCCGGCCACCCGGATTTCAAGAAAAAGTGAGGTGGTATGAAGGATGTCAGAAGATATTGAGGATGAATATGCCGCAGCGCAGACAGTAGTAGATGGAGTGGAAGAAGTCCGTGCAGCGGAAAATCCTGTAACAGAAATGGAACCAGCTGCGCCGAAGCTGCAGAATCCAGAAGAAAATAAAGAATTGGCAGATGCGTTGCAGAAAATCAGCAGCACTTTGGATTTATTGCATACCCAGCTGCAGCCGCTTGATACTGCAGTGGAAAACTTCACAGAGAAAACGCGCTCCCTGATGGGCACGACCAATGAAATCCGGGCTCGGGAAAAAGAACTGTCTCGCATGCTGGCGGAAATATCCGATCGTTTTGAGCAAGATTATGCCAATGGTTTTCAGGATATCCTGGATCAGCAGAACAAAGCATACAAAGCAATCTTCGAAAATGCTGTCAAGAACTATAGCAAGCTGCAT
>CAZFPA010000121.1:0-5005 GCA_964520975.1 uncultured Selenomonadaceae bacterium
CCAATATTATCCTGGATCCGATCTTCATCTTTGGATTTGGACTCGGAGTCCGCGGTGCTGCCCTTGCCACTGTTATTTCTCAGGCCTGCTCCTGCATCTGGGTTCTGACGTTCCTGTTTGGAAAAAAGACAACATTGAAACTGAAAGTTTGCAATATGAAACTTCAGTCTAAGATTATCCTGCCTTCACTCGCTCTCGGTTCTTCCATCTTTGTGATGCAGGCAAGTGAAAGTATCATCTCCGTTTGTTTCAACTCTTCTCTTTTGAAATACGGTGGAGATATCGCAGTTGGTGCAATGACAATCCTGACAAGTGTTATGCAGTTTGCCATGCTTCCGCTGCAGGGAGTCGGACAAGGTTCACAGCCGATCATCAGCTACAACTACGGAGCCAAAAATGTGGATCGTGTCAAATCTGCCTTTAAACTTCTTTTGAAGGTCAGTCTGACATACTCCGTTTTCCTGTGGCTCTGCGTCATGATCTTCCCGCAGGTATTTGCAGGAATGTTCACCTCCGATGCCACATTGCTTGCATTTACTGCAAAAGCGCTGCGCATCTATCTGGCATGTCTGTTTATGTTCGGTATCCAGATTGCCTGCCAGATGACATTTACATCTATCGGAAGAGCTAAAGCATCGATCATCGTTGCAGTTATGAGAAAATTCATCCTTCTCATTCCGTTGATCTACATCATGCCGGAAATCTTACATAGCAACCAGACAATGGCTGTGTATATGGCTGAGCCGATTGCAGACTTCTTGGCGGTCACATTCACTGCAGTACTGTTCTTCTTCGAATTCCGAAAAGCACTGCGGGAGTTGTTTGTTAAATAATCCTTGTTCAACAGCGGAATATCCTTCCGTCACGGCGCCGAGAACCAGAGCCCGGTATCCGATCCAGCCGACCTTAATGATACATAATTTAATAGTGCCTGACACCTGGTGGTCCTAGAAAACCACCGGGACAGAGGAAACTTGAATCCCCTGTCCCGGTATTTTTTTGTAGATCTGTATGTTTATTCTGCTGCGTTTAGCGCTGCAACAAGCTGGTTCAGTGCTTCCTTTGTCACTCCCGGTACAAAACTCAGCATCTGTCTGAGCGGCATGGCTTCCATCATTGCCGCCATCATTTCGTCGTTGATCACTCCGGAATCATCCTGCATCTGTTCCTCTGTACTCTCGCCGTCCATTCCTTCCATTTCACCCATTGCCTGTTCCAATATGGCTTTTCCTTTCGGGTCTGCCATGATTTCTCCCATTGTGGAATTGAGGGTATACACTTTCGGCAGGACGGTTTCTGATTCTACCTGTACTTCCTCTGACAGAAGCACTTCCTGTGCATTCCGGCAAATCTGGATTTCATAGGCTCCGGTCTCCACATGCCAGTCATGGATTTCCGTATTCCAGTATGCATAGGCTCTGCTGTCAAGTTCAAAGGTGACGGTTTTTGTCTCACCCGGTGCAAGTTCTGTTTTTTCAAATGCTTTTAACTCCCGTACCGGGCGGATGATTGTTCCGCCCTTCGGCGCTACGTAAAGCTGTACGACTTCCTTTCCTGTACATGCGCCTGTATTTGTTACGTCTACGGATACCAGCAGTTTTTCGCTTTCCTTAAACTCCTTTTTGTCCACCGTAAGATTGCCGTAAGAAAAGGTCGTATAAGACAATCCGTATCCGAATGGGAACAGGACTTCCATTTCTTTGGATGTGTAATAGCGGTATCCCACAAATACGCCCTCTGAATAAACCGATTTGTCATGTTCTCCGCCGTAATTCAAATAGCATGGCGTATCCTGTATCCGAAGTGGGAATGTTTCCGCCAATCGTCCGCTTGGATTTGCATTTCCGTAAAGCACATTGACCACTGCACCGCCCACAGCCTGTCCGCCCAGATAGGCTTCCAGCACGGCTTTTACTTTTCCGAGCCACGGCATTTCTACCGGAGCGCCGTTGTGAAGCACAACAATGGTGTTCGGCTGTGCTTCCGCCACCGCTTCAATCAGTGCGTTCTGGCAGTTCGGCATCCCAAGATGCTTCCGGTCATACCCTTCGGATTCAAAGCTGTCCGGCAGTCCGGCAAAGATTACCGCCACGTCCGCATTTGCAGCAGCCTCTACGGCTTTTGCAGCCAATGCTTCATCCGCTTTATCCTCAACATCATCAAAGCCTTTGGCAAATGTGATGTTTTCCTTTTTTACAGTTGCGAGAAATTCTACGGCGTCCATTGCAGATTCTGTTTTAAAGCTGTTGATGTGGGAACTTCCGCCGCCCTGATAGCGTGGTTTCTCGGCGTATTTGCCGATAAAAGCCACCTTTTTGTCTGCGGACAACGGGAGAAGCGCATCCTCATTTTTCAGAAGCACAATACACTCCTCTTCGATTTCCCGGGCTGTCTCATGGTCTTTTTCATGCTGAAATACCGCGTTTTTGTCTCTGTTTTCCTCATATTTGAAAATAACATTCAAATATTCTTCACAGGACTTGTCCAGTACAGATTCATCCAGTGTTCCGTCCTGTACTGCGGCAACGATTTCCGCATCCGTAGCGCCTTCACAGGACGGCATTTCCAGATTGCAGCCTGCTTTCAGAGCTTCCACACGGTCATTCATCGCACCCCAGTCTGTCATTACATAGCCGTCAAATCCCCATTCCCTGCGGAGCACATCTGTGAGCATTTCTTTGTTTTCACAAAGGTATGTGCCGTTCAGCTTGTTGTATGCGTTCATAATGGTCCACGGCTTTTCCTTCTTTACCATTCCTTCAAAAGAAGCAAGGTAAATTTCACGCATGGTGCGTTCATCCATTTCTGAAGAGCTTGTTAAGCGGTGATATTCCTGGTTATTTGCCATAAAATGCTTCGGACTTGTTCCGATATGTTTGCTCTGGACGCCGTGGACAAGCGCACCTGCCATTTCCGTTGACACAAGCGGGTCCTCTGAATAGTATTCGAAATTACGTCCGCACAGCGGGGAACGCTTAATGTTCATAGCCGGGCCTAAGATTGCGCTTACATTTTCTGCCTGACACTCTTCCCCCAGTGTTTCTCCAAGTTTTGTCACCAGCTCACGGTTAAAGCTGGATGCGGTTGCACATCCCGCTGGAAAGCAAACAGCCTGAATGCTGTCGTTGATTCCCAAATGGTCTGCTTTATCGTCCTGCTTGCGGAGTCCGTGAGGTCCGTCTGATACCATTTCCGAAGGGATTCCGAGACGTTCCACTCCTTTTGTGTGCCAGAAATCAAGCCCGGAACACAAAGATGCTTTCTCCTCCAGAGTCATTTTGGAGACCAATTCTTTTATTTTTGCTGTTTCCATGTTTCATCCTCCTGCAAATCTTTCTCTTTTGGATAAAGATAGCATATATTTTTCTTTTCGTATTATAGTTTTGAGTTATTTATTGTAAGAATAGGTTTGCATTTCCTTTACTGAATGGTCACGGAATGCAGTACCACATCTACTTTACAGGTTACTTTGATTTCATAGGTTCCCGGCTCTGCTTCCGCAATTGCTTTTCCATCTGCCAAAACCGTAAGTTTTCCGTCCCCATTGAAATTGATTTTTTCCACACATAAACATCTGTGATACTCGTTGTTTCCCGAAGAACGGTGATAGAACACATACCACTGCCCCTCATATTCCTGAATGCTGCCGTGTATATTCTAGGATTTCGGGTCGCATTTGGCATTATCAATAATTATCCCCTGATAAGTAAATGGCCCTAACGGACTTTTCGACGTTGCATAGGGCAAGGCAGGTCAGTTTTTTATCCCGGTACACACACGGATATACTTAATAATAAATGCCGTTTCGCTTCCGCAGGGAGCTTCCTTCGTGGAAACCGTGTTCTTCCCCTGTGACAATCCGGTGTACTACGTTTTCATCGTCAAAGAAGACCATATCCTCGTTCAGCGGTACGCCGCAAGCACGGAACTGTCCTCAATAGTAGTAGGCTTTCCCGTCATCACCAATAAAGATTACCGGGTCGATTCCCCCGCTGGGCATCTGTACGGGATTTTCAAACGGACCTTCCGGTTTGTCGGAAACCGCAACGCCTTCCGAATTGCCTGTCATGCAAAAATAGAGGTAGTATTTTCCGTCTTTCTCAATACAGTCCGGTGCAAACACATACTGCTGGTTTGGCATCAGTTTTCCCATGTTCAGGTTTTTCTTCCCTGAAATCTTAATCAGGAATCGGATGAATGCCGGCATTGTACTTATCATATGCTGAAACATCGGCGTCGGATTTTTCAAATCCATATCCGTTACCGGATAGTCCTTTCCCTTTTTATCATGAATCCACGGCACATCATTTCCATCAAAGGACTTTTCGTGAACCGTCCAGTGTTCCATATCCTCTGTGGAACCAACATTGTACTGCTCACTGCAATACGTTGTGTCGTCTAAATCCCGGCTTCCGTACACATACAGCCTGTTTCCGAATACATGGGCTTCCCCGTCTGCAATACATATCTCCGGCGGCAACACCGGGTTTCTTCCTTTCTCATTCTTAGCTGGTCTCCTTCAAACTTTCTTCGGTGCATTTAATGCGGCAAGAAGCTGTTCCAGCATTTCCTGATTCACTGCTCCCGACGAATCACTGCCCCCCCCCTGTTCCGACATTTTTACTCTGAACCCCTTCCACCATAGCGGATGCGATTTCTGTGGAAAGATAGGGGGCCTCCGAATAGTATTCAAAGTTTCTTCCGCAGAGCGGTGGACCACATCCATTTGCGTTGAGAACATCAGTCCTGCCTTTTCCGCATTCTATATTTTTACCTGCTAACTTCTTAACTATTTTTCCAGATACCTGCGGTAGTTATCTATGACAGAATCGGTAACTCCATTTTTGTACACTTTACGGATATCAACAACTTTTTCATCTTTCAATGCTTTCAGCCAATCCAACAAATCTTTTCTACTGTTTGCAAAATTACAGCATCTTCCGTCTGCATATACATTCGGGTCATCCTTGTCTTTCAGATACCCATACGGTGTTGTACTTGTCAC
>CAZFPA010000122.1:0-4901 GCA_964520975.1 uncultured Selenomonadaceae bacterium
GTTTCCTTATCGATATCCTGCAGCATGAGCTCCGAGATCTTCGACATACGAACCTCAGTATAACGCATTGCTGCAGCGGGGTCGCCATCCACCGAACCGAAGTTTCCATGGCCATCAGCCAGCATGTAGCGCATCGAGAAATCCTGCGCCATACGCACAATTGCATCGTATACCGAGCTGTCACCATGCGGATGATATTTACCCAGAACTTCACCGACGATACGCGCCGATTTCTTATAGGGCTTGTTCGAGCCCATGCCAGCTTCCTGCATGGCGTACAGAATACGGCGATGTACCGGCTTCAAGCCGTCACGGACATCCGGCAAAGCACGCGCAACGATTACGCTCATCGCATAGTCAATATACGAGTTACGCATTTCCTGCTCGAGATTTACCGGAACAACCTTACCTTCACCAAAATCCACAATCTCACCTCAAAATCATATTTGATACTATCAGTAGTATTTCCCTTGTAGTCAAAAAAAGTTTTAGCTATTTATTATACCATTTTTATGGAAAAAAGTCCATCAAACCCGCATATTCAGCGGGCTCTCCGGACTTTTCTCCCTGAAATACTCTTATTTTGCTCCCGCCTGTTCCGACAGCAGCTGACTTTCTTCCATAACCCGGTTGCGGCCCTGCTGCTTGGCAAGGTACAGTGCCTGATCCGCCCGCCGCAAAAACTTCTCCGGCGGCTCCTCCGCCTGCCAGCTGCTCACACCGATGCTGCAGGTGATCTGCCGCTCCTCCAGCAGCTTTCCATCCTGCACGGCCTTGCGGATACGCTCCGCAAGGTTCCTGGCCTCCGTCAGGGAAAACCCGCGGCACAGCACGACGAATTCCTCACCGCCATAACGCACGAAGATATGACGGGCATCGAGATGCTGACGGACAACCATGGCAAAATTCACGAGCACGGAATCTCCCGCGGCATGGCCATAGGTATCGTTCACGCTCTTGAAGAGATCGATATCAAACATGAGCAGTGACAACGGCAGCCCGGAATATTTCGCCACATTGCATTCCCGCTCCATAGCCTCAGCCAGCTTGCCGCGATTGAAACACTTTGTGAGCGCATCGATTGCCGCCCGCTCATTGGCTGCTGTTACCTTTTTCGCCATGCGCTGCGTGAGGGCCCGCAGGCGTTTTTCTTCACGGATATTCTCCCGAATGAGCCAGATCACAAAGAAGGACAGGAAGAAAACTCCCAGCGGGGTGACAAAAAACGGCAGATAAAAGAGCTGGAAATGGGAACTCAGGCCATCGATTACGCCGAGCAGCGACATACCCCCGGTCGGAACCAGCAGCACACGCGCAATACGGCGTCCCCGCAGAGCCGAGTGCAGCAGGCAGAGCAGCACGACGAACTGACTGATGCCCAGCCAGCTATAGAAGAGAGAGATTCCCCCATCCATAGTCCGCCATCCCAGCAGTTCACCGCACAGTACGCCAGCCGCCAATAGCCCATAGCCCCAGATCATAGCCAGCACCGGCCGGCGCTGAACCGGTCCCAGGGCCTCATAGACCATGAGATTGCCAAAAATCGGCATCAGATAACCGCAGCTGAGCATGACCCGCCACCAGAGCACCGGCTTGTCCCAAAGCAGGAACACGGTCTGCATCGAAGCAAAAAGCCAGGCGGCCAGCAGCAGCAGAAAAACAGCCAGATATACATAAAGCTGCCGGCGCTGCTGCATGACCTGATAGTACATGACCATGATGAACAGCATGATGGCCGCGAGCGGCAAGGCAAAATAATTGAAAATATCATGCTGGAAAATATGACGGATCTGCTGGATTCCCTCATCGAGAGAAACAGCATCGAGGCGTCCGAGACGCCCCGGATGGTCCGTATAAAGCTGGAAGCTCAGCTGCCGTCCCTTATAATTGGCAGGCAGCGTCACAATATGCCATTTTTTTCCATACGTCGTCTGCTGCTGACCGAATTCACCATAGCTGTAGATGAGCTCATTGTCGATATAGACACGCACCGCCTCCTCGGTCGTTGAAAAAAACAACACGGGATTCTTGTAATAGACGACCTGCGGCAGGCGCGTCGTCAGCCAGAGGTACTTCTGTCCGGCAGCCACCGGAGCCCTTCCCCTTTCATGGGCAAAGGGCTCCCATTCGCTGTCCTCGTAGCGCAGCGCTGCGTGGAGATTGATGAGATTCATGTCAACCGCCTGCGCTGCATCCGGCGCATAATACTTCCATTCACCATTCAGCGGCGTGGCCTCCGAAATGCCACCCGCCAGTCCCCAGCACAGGAGAAAGGCGAGCAATCCACCTGCCAGCCTCAGCCAGATTTTCATTCATCTCATCTCCTTCCTATCGGCAGTCTCAGCGCACCAGTGATGCACTCTGCAGCTCCGGATATTTCAGCCAGACCGTCGCGAGGAATTTCTGCCAGGCGGCTTCTTTCGATATCTTCCCGTCAAAATACTCGCGGCAGGCAGCCTGAAAAGCCTCATGGATGCCCTGATCGTAGGCTGTGATATTCTGCGGCTCAATATGCTGTGCCGTATTGTACATCACCGCATAGGCATTCTGCCCACCGAGCAGCGGCATATCCATCGAGGAACTCGCTGCAAGCTCGCGCATGACCCGACGGTTGTTCACGAATTCCATCGAATGCTGTGCCATCTGCTGTGCAGTAGCCTCCTCGCAGCAAACCGTACGCATGATATCCGCGATCAGCGCCGCGTTATCCGTACCGCGGGCAGCGCACAGCCAGGTACCGCCCCAGAAAAAGGGCTGCGGCCCCTGACAGACCGCCCACTGTCCAAAGGTTCCATTGCCCGTTTCTTCCCGACCGCCATCACTTACGGACACAGCCATTGAAAGCGCACGCAGGGCATTCTCAATCATCCAGGCCGGGCCGAAATAGCAGAATACATTTCCCTGTACCTGCTCATTCCAGCCTTTTTCCCAAAGATTATTGGAGTAATTTTCGCGTTTTTCACTGAAGCTGTGTGTCTGGTCACGCCATTGCTGCATGGCCGGGTCGAGCACCAGCTCCTGCTTCTCATTCACCCAGGGCGCCGATACGCCGCTGAAAAAGACCCGATAGGTATCAAAATAACCGGCCAGCATACGAAAGCCCTGCTGCTGCATCCGCCCGGCCGTCTGCTCAAACTGCGGCCAGCCGGCAACCGCCTGCTGCACCACGGCTGGATCATCAGTTCCAAGCACCTTTTTAGCGATATCGCGGCGATAGATCATGACCCCCGGACAGGCCTGCCAGGTAATTCCGCGCTGTACGCCGCCTTCATCCCGTGCCAGCGCCTGCGTATAAGGGAACTGCTCCGTAAGCTCCTCCGGCTCGATGCCCAGCTCAGCAAGACTCAGTGCAGCCTCCCCATTTCCCGCATATTTCCGTACATAGTCAGCCTCTGCCAGAAAGAGATCAATGCGCTGATCCGGCGCCTTATCCTCGCTTTCAAACAGCGCCTTGTCCACTGTCGTCTGATAAATATTATCGGTATTCGGTACGATGACCCAGTGGACCTGCACATCCCCGATGCACTGCTTCTCCTTGTCATAGGCCGGATAGTAGTTCTCGAGCAGCGTACGAAAGCTCGTATCCCAGCAATAGATATTCAGCACCTTGCCAGTCGAATTGGAATATTCTGTCTTATATAAAAAGCTGAGCATGCCGCAGAGAAGGATTCCCCCGAGCAGCCATAGCAGCCATTTCCGACGCCCCTGCAAATTATACATCCCGCACCTCCGCACAAGAATGGTATCGATTTCATCAATTGTAAATTATATCATCTATAAAACTAAAAAGCTATGGAACCAATTCCCAGTGGTAAAAATCAAAAAAGCTGTGGCTGTCATTCCTGTTCCGGACGAATAGAAATGTGCTGCCACAGCTCCCCAGGCTGGCCGAAGCGTTTCTTCCAGCCTTATTTATTTTTCTCTTTGGAAACAATCTGATCGTAGATATAGCCCTCGCGTACCCCGGAATCACTGTAGGCGATAGTATGGCTCGCAAAGCGGGTCGCAAGTACATCCGCAATCACGAGACCCGGAATGATCGTATTCAGACGCTCCGGCACCGTCTTGAGCAGAATAACGGTATCCTGCTGCTCAATGCCATGATCGCGGGTAAAGCGCTGAATGATATCCTTGAGCTTATCCGCCTCCATAAGCTTATTGTGCCGATCCTGCTGAAAGAGCTCATTATAGAGCGCCAGTGCTCCTTTGAAGGTACCGCCTACACCGCAGATATGTGCCTGCGATACATGCGCGAATTCCTCCGATTCCTCGATGATCTGCTCGGCTTCCGCCCGCATATCCTCGATCTCTGCCGTGCTCGGCAGAATGTCCTCCACGTATTTCGTATGGAAGGAAAGCGAGCCCATCAGCAGACTCGTCTTTTCCACGATTTCATGATTCTGATAGAACACGACCTCCGTGCTAGCGCCGCCGATATCGATGAGCAGTCCGCCATCATCCTGCAGATTATGCGTCGCACCGATGAAATCAAAGACAGCCTCCTCATCACCGGAGAGGACCCTGACATCGATTCCCGTACGGGTGATGATCTGATGTACCGCCTCCTGGCTGTTTTTCGCATTGCGCAGAGCCGCTGTCGTAAACGCGGTGATATCCGTAATGCGGAAGCTTGTGAGAAATTCCTTGAATTCATTGAGCACCTCACAGAGCTTATCAATGCCCTGCTGCTGCATCTCGCCATTCTTCAAATACGCTGCGAGTCCTACCATGTGCTTTTTCTTCATGAGCATTTCTATGCGTCCGCTGTCGATCTGATAGATTGCCATGCGGACAGTATTGGAACCAATGTCAATAATTGCCTGTATCAAAAAGGTCACTCCTATCACGCTGTATTGCCTTCTATTCTAATCTAAATCATGGATAGAGTAAACTATTTTTTA
>CAZFPA010000123.1:0-4844 GCA_964520975.1 uncultured Selenomonadaceae bacterium
TTGTGATGCATAAAAAGCTGGTATTGGAATTCAATGCCAGCTTTTTATACATCACAGCGCTGAATACAACAATACCTGCGTCTTTACAGGCGCAGGTATTCGTTCATCACATTACATAGCTTCTTCTACAGTGTATACGCTAATCTGTCTGTTGAAACGTCCCTTGCGTTCAAACGCAACCTTTCCAGAAACCTTAGCGAATAACGTATCATCCTTGCCGATGCCAACATTGTGACCCGGATGGAAATGCGTTCCTCTCTGACGAACGAGGATGCTGCCTGCGGTTACAACCGTACCAGCATGCTCCTTGACGCCGAGGCGCTTGGATTCACTATCGCGCCCGTTGCGCGTGCTGCCCAGTGCCTTTTTATGGGCGAACAGCTGTAAATCGAAATTAAACATTAGGATTCCACCTCCTGTACTTCTGAGATATGAACGTCCTTGGGATATAGCGTCGAAATCTCCGCCAATCCTAAGACCATCGTTTCTAAAATTGCTTCTGTGAGGTCATCAGGAACACCCTTGAGCTTCATCTTCAGGTCACCACTCGCTACTTCATAATCCATTTCACGATGCAAATGCCGTTCTATGCCCAAAAGAGCGGTCTGTGCCAAGGATGAAACCCCGGCGCAAACAATGTCCGTACCATACTCTCCATGGTGACCACGAATGGTATAGCCCGAAATTCTCCCAGCTGATGTCCGAAAAATCTCTATCTTAATCATTAAGCTTCGATTTTTTCGATAACAACCTTAGTAAACGGCTGACGATGACCCTGACGACGACGATAATTGGACTTAGCCTTGTACTTGAATACGAGGATCTTCTTATCCTTGCCCTGAGCTTCAACCTTAGCTGTTACCTTTGCGCCTTCAACGAGCGGCTTGCCTACAACGACCTCATCGTCCTTAACAACCGTAAGAACCTGATCGAATGTTACAGCCTCACCTTCGTTGGCAGCAAGCTTCTCAACCATAACCACATCGCCCTCGGCAACGCGATACTGCTTTCCACCTGTCTTGATAATTGCGTACATTTAAACACCTCCCTGCAAAATTACTCGCCGATTACGGTACAGACGAATCTGTTTCACACCTCACCGTGCGGTTGGGGATGAACTGCTGCCGCCTGCGGCAGAGCTCATATCATAAGCGCACATTCATGCGTTTACATCATAAAATGATATCACACCCAGGGTACTTTGTCAATCAAAGCCCACTGGATAAAATACAGTTTTCCGGAAATCAGGAACGCATTACGAGATTGATCAGGAATGCGATACTGACAAGCCACATGATCCAGTTGACTTCCTTCGCTTTGCCGCCAACAGCCTTCATGAATACGTAGCTGACAAAACCGAAAGCAAAACCATTCGCAATGCTGGATGTCAGCGGCATCATGATAATCGTCAGGAAAGCCGGCAGTCCATCCGTGAAATCAGCAAATTTGACCTGATTTACACTTGTCATCATCAGGGCACCAACAAGAACCAGCGCCGGCGCCGTCGCAAACCCCGGGACCAAACCAATAAGCGGGGCAAAAAAGAGCGAAATGAGGAAGAGCACGGCTACCGTAACCGCGGTAAGACCAGTCTTGCCGCCTGCTGCAATACCTGCTGCACTCTCTATATAGGAAGTAACTGTTGAGGTACCGAAGATCGCACTGCAGATCGTTCCTACAGCATCGGTCGTCAATGCTTTATCCAGATTTTCGATTTCGCCATTTTCCTTGACAAGCTTCGCCTTGGAAGTAAGACCAATCAGTGTGCCCATATTATCAAAGAGTTCTACAACCGTGAAAGTAAAGATAATGGAGAATATACCATAATTCCAGGCTCCCATGATATCAAGCTGACCAAAGGTCTGTCCCATGCTCGGCAGGCTCAGGCTCATGACATCCCCCAGGGAATGCGGTACCGGCGAAAGGCCCAGGCACATGCTCACCAGCGTGGTTACGATGATACCGATCAGAATAGCTCCCTTAACACTTCTGGCCATGAGAGCTCCGGTAAGCAGCAAGCCAAACAGTGCCATCATCGTGGTCGGATTGGTCACATGTCCCAACGTGATAAAAGTAGCTTTATCGGCAATAATAAGGCCGGTTCCCTTTAAACCGATGAAGGCGATGAAAAGACCAATACCAACACCGATAGCCGCTTTCAAATTTGCCGGCACAGAATTGATGATTGCCTGACGGATGCCGCCAATCGTAAGGATCAGGAACAACACACCGGAGAAGAATACCGCACCGAGGGCAACCTGCCAGGAAAGGTGCAATACACCAACAACATAATACGTGAAGAAAGCATTCAAGCCCATGCCCGGAGCCAACGCAACCGGATAATTAGCAAAAATGCCCATAACCATAGTAGACAATGCCGCAATCCAAATGGTAGATGCAATAGCCGCTTCCTTCGGAATTCCTGCTTCCGAAAGGATATTCGGGTTTACGAACATGATATACGCCAACGCAATGAACGTCGTCATGCCGGCAATGATCTCTGTCCGTACCGAACTGTTCTTTTCCCGGATCTTAAATATCCTTTCTACGAGATTTGGATTCTGACTTGCTTCTGCATTCATAAAAAATAAAGCCTCCTCAAAATTAAATGCACCGCAGCACAGATAAGAAAATGAGGAGACTTACCCTGTCCATAAACAGACCAGCAGTAGATCCCGTTCTTTTCTTGTAGCCTGTGACAATTTACGGTTGCCTGTAGAAACGCCTGCTCCTATCAGCAGGCTTATACAAGAATAAAAAGCGCATCCGCGCGGATGAAACTCCGTACTAATACGCTCTTCGTATGAATACTTTAACAGAATAACAGGAAATAAAATCGGTGTCAATAGCGATTTTATGTCTACTCACAAAAGACTGGCCAAAAATCTATAAAAAATTTCCCGGTTATTCTCAGGATCGCAGCACTAAATTAACCAAAAATGCCAGGCTCACGCCCCACATGATTTTGTCTACTTCCCGCAGCTTTCCAGCTGCTGATTTTATAAGCACATAGCTGATAAATCCAAAGGCAAAACCATTGGCAATACTGGATGTCAAGGGCATCATAATAATAGTGAAAAAAGCCGGCAGTCCTTCGGTCAAATCAGAAAAATCAATATGGACAATATCTTCCATCATGATACCTCCGACAATTACCAGGGCCGGAGCTGTAGCCATCCCCGGAACCAGACTGATCAACGGAGCAAAAAATAAAGCCACCAGAAACAAGACGCCTACCGTGACCGCTGTCAGCCCTGTTTTGCCTCCGGCTGCAATCCCCGCCGCACTTTCCAGATAGGAAGAAGCGGCCGATGTTCCAAAAACAGCACTCAAAATAGTTCCGACTGCATCCACAGTCAGAGCCTTGTCAATATTTTCAATCTGTCCATCCTTTTGAATCAGTCCAGCCTTTTGAATCAGTCCAGCCTTTGACGTCAGTCCGATGAGTGTTCCCATATTATTGAACAGCTCCACTACCGTAAAAGTAAATATAATCGAAACGATTCCATAATGCCAGGCCTCAACAATATCCAGTTGAAGGAACGTCTCTTCCATACTGGGAAGCTGCATGCTCATGATATCCCGAAAATCGTGCGGTAAAGGAGAATACCCCGTCATCATACTCAACAGGGTTGTTGCAATAATCCCCAGAAGGATGGCTCCCCGAACCCGGTGAACCATCAAAGCAATGGTGACAAAAAAGCCAAAGAGCGGCAGCAGGGTCTCCGGGACCATTACACGCCCTAAAGCAATATAAGTCTCCGAATCAGCAACAATCAGCCCCATCCCCTTCAGGCCAATAAATGCGATAAAAAGGCCTATCCCGATACTGATCGCATCACGCAAACTCGGCGGGACCGAATTGATGATGGACTGGCGAATCCCCCCCATCGTCAGCAGGAGAAATAGCAGCCCGGAAAAAAACACCGCGCCCAAGGCCGTCTGCCAGGAAAGGTGCAATACACCAACTACATAGTAAGCGAAAAAAGCATTTAACCCCATACTCGGTGCCATAGCTACCGGATAATTCGCGCAAATTCCCATAGCCATGCTTGATAGTGCCGCGATCCAAATCGTGGCAGCGCTGGCCGCTTCCTTAGGGATTCCTGCATCCGCCAAAATATTAGGATTAATGAACATAATATAAGCCAGTGCAATAAAAGTCGTTACACCGGCAAGAAGCTCTGTTTTGACAGAAGTGCCCTTCTCCTGCAATCTAAAAAGCCGTTCCAGAATATTATGCATCGGTCGCGCTCCTTTGCACACAAAAAAACTCTGGTTTCTACCAGAGTATAAAAACAAAATGGCGGAGTGGAGAGGATTCGAACCTCCGCGGGGTTGCCCCCCTAACGATTTAGCAAACCGTCCTCTTGAGCCGCTTGAGTACCACTCCATGCTTACCAAATGCAATCCATAAATGAATTGCCTTCTATATAAATACTGCTTCCAAAAAGCAAATGGCAGGGGCAGAAAGAATTGAACTCTCAACCTACGGTTTTGGAGACCGTTGCTCTACCAATTGAGCTATACCCCTGTAAAATGGGGTGACTGGTGGGGATCGAACCCACGCGTGCTGGAGCCACAATCCAGTGTGTTAACCGCTTCACCACAGCCACCATATGAACCGGCAGCTTTCTATCCTCCCAGGGCGTCGCCACCCAAGTACTTTCGACGTTCAAGTGCTTAACTACTGTGTTCGGAATGGGAACAGGTGGAACCACTTGGCTATCGCTACCAGATATTATGTTGAGAGATATTCTCTCAAAACTTCACAGAAGATCGAAATGACTTCGAGCATTTTAGTTCTTCACGATTTGTTACCCAATCGGCTGCGCCTCTTGGAC
>CAZFPA010000124.1:0-4774 GCA_964520975.1 uncultured Selenomonadaceae bacterium
ATCGCAGCAACCCCTCAGGCGCTGCGCGCCAGCTCCCCTAGCAGGGGAGCCAAATTCCGTGGAAAACCTCGAATAATGGCGTTATAACCCGGAAGGACACCGGGTTGAAACGCTGCAAAGAGGGTTTTCCGTAGAAAACCTCGAACAATGGCGTTATAATAGAAATGGAAAATTTAGTATTTTAGAGGAAGCACTCTCCTGGCATTTGCCGGGGGAGCACCTTGTTTAATGGATAGTACAGTAAAGGAGCGAATACATTATGGCAGTTTTAGTATGCGGCGGGGCCGGCTATATCGGGTCTCATGCGGTTCATCAGCTCATCGCGAAGGGCGAGGAGGTCGTGATTGTCGACAACCTGCAGACCGGGCATCGGGATGCGGTGCATCCGCAGGCAAAATTCTATGAGGGCGATATCCGCGATGCAGCCGTACTCGATACGATTTTTACCGAGAACAAAATCGAGGCTGTCATCCATTTTGCGGCCAATTCCCTGGTCGGCGAAAGCATGGAAAAGCCGCTGAAATACTTCAACAACAATGTCTACGGCATGCAGGTGCTGCTGGAGGCAATGGTGCGCCATGGTGTGGACAAAATCGTATTCTCCTCGACGGCCGCTGTCTATGGCGAGCCGAAGCGCGTGCCAATCCTGGAGGACGATGAGACGAATCCGACCAATACCTATGGCGAAACGAAACGCACGATGGAAAAGATGATGAAATGGGTGAGCCGGGCCGATGGTGTCCGCTATGTCTCGCTGCGTTACTTCAATGCCGCCGGGGCGCTCGATGATGGCTCCATCGGTGAGGACCACCATCCGGAAACCCATCTGATTCCGCTGATTCTGCAGGTTCCGCTTGGCAAGCGCGACCATATCACGGTCTTCGGCGATGACTACGCTACGCCGGACGGCACCTGCCTGCGTGACTATATCCATGTCATTGATCTTGCGGATGCGCATGTGCTTGCGCTCGACTACCTGCGCCGGGGCGGCGACAGCAATATCTTCAATCTCGGCAACGGCAAGGGCTTTTCCGTCAAGGAAATGATCGAAGCGGCCAAAAAGGCTACGGGCAAGGACATCAAGGTGGAAATGGGCCAGCGCCGTGCGGGCGACCCGGCACAGCTCATCGCCTCGAGCGCCAAGGCACGCAAGGTCCTGGGCTGGAATCCGCAGTATACCGATGTCGAGGTCGTGATCTCGACGGCCTGGAAGTGGCATCAGGCTCATCCGGAAGGCTATAAAAAATAAGGAAGAGGCATGGCTATGGACATCAATCATGAAATCAACCGGCTGTTGAACTTCGCATTGCAGCAGGGCCTGCTGGCGGAGGAGGACCGGTACTATGCGGCCAACCGCCTGCTCGACTGCCTGGATGTGGCGGAATTCGTTCCGGAGCAAATTGCGGAGACACTGCCGACGGCAGATTCCATTCTTGAGCAGATGCTTGACTACGCAGTGGCGCAGCAGCGCATCGAGGACACCGTGAACGAGCGCGATCTTTTTGATACCCGTATCATGGATTGCGTGATGCCGCGGCCCTCCGAGGTCGTGCGGCGGTTCCGGGCGGACTATGAAACATCGCCGGAGCTGGCGACGCAGCATTACTATGCACTGAGCATTGCCTCGAACTATATCCGTAAATCCCGCATCGACAAGAACATTGCCTGGAAAACGTCAACGGAGTTCGGTGATCTCGATGTGACCATCAATCTCTCGAAGCCGGAAAAGGACCCGCGCGATATCGCGAAGGCCAAGCTCCTGAAGGCATCGTCCTACCCCAAATGCCTGCTCTGCCGCGAAAATGAAGGCTATGCAGGCCGCAGCAACCATCCGGCCCGGCAGACGCATCGGCTGATTCCGCTCGAGCTCGGCGGGCATTCCTGGTTCCTGCAGTATTCACCCTATACCTACTACAATGAGCACTGCATTGTGCTGAACAGCGAGCATGTTCCCATGAAGATTTCCCGGCGGACCTTTGAGAATCTCGCGGATTTCCTCGACATCTTCCCGCATTACTTTGCGGGTTCCAATGCCGACCTGCCCATCGTGGGCGGTTCGATTCTCTCACATGACCATTACCAGGGCGGGCGCTATACCTTTGCGATGGAGCGTGCCGCTGTGGAAAAGGAGTATTCGTTTGCCGGATTCCCGGCGGTACGGGCGGGCCGGGTCAAATGGCCGATGTCGGTGCTGCGGCTGACTTCAGAGGACCGCGGACAGCTCATCGCGCTGGCGGAGCGGATTCTCACTGCCTGGCGCGGCTACAGTGATGCATCCGTGGATATTCTCGCGGCAACCGACGGTGTGCCGCATAATACGGTTACGCCGATTGCGCGCCGCCGCGGCGCGGCCTATGAGTTCGATCTCGTGCTGCGCAACAACCGCACGACGGAAGAGCATCCGCTGGGGCTTTTCCACCCGCATGCGGAGGTCCATCATATCAAGAAGGAAAACATCGGCCTCATCGAGGTGCTGGGACTTGCAATTCTTCCGGCCCGCCTCAAGCAGGAGATTGCGGCGGTCGGTGTCGAATTAGTAAAAGGGACAGAGGATATTTCCTCTCTGCCAGAAATTGCCAAGCATGCGGACTGGTATCGGATGCTGCGGGCAAAATACAACAATCTCACGGAAGAAACAGTGATGCCTATCCTGCAGCAGGAGACGGGACTTGTGTTCCGCCAGGTTCTGCTGCATGCGGGGGTATTCAAGCGCGATGCGCAGGGGCTCGCGGCCTTTGACGCATTTGTCGCGGCTGTATCCGCCAGATAAAGGATGAGTGGATAGATGAAGGCAACGATCGTTGATGTAGCAAAAAAGGCCGGCGTTTCGGTCGCCACGGTATCCCGGGTCGTCAATGGCAATTATCCCGTGCGGGACAGTACGCGGGAACGGGTGAACAAGGCCATTGAGGTCCTGCAGTACGTACCCAATCTTCAGGCCAGGGAGCTCAATATGCAGCGTTCGACGACCATTGGCGTGGTCGTTCCGGGGCTCTACAACATGTTTTTTGCCGAGGTCATCGACGGCATTGAGGACAATCTGCGGCGGGGCGCGTATTCGCTGCTTTTGTCCTGTGCGCAGAATGATCCGCAGCAGGAAGAGGAATGCATCAACAATCTCATGAGCCGCAACGTATCGGGCATCATTGTCATCAGCCCGAATACCGAGAATATCAAGACGCGGTTCTATGACCGCACGGCGCGGCGGCTGCCGATGGTATTCATCAACAGCATGTCGCATGTGCCGAACGCCTCCTATGTATCGAATGATGAAACCGCCGGTGCGCGGACTGCGCTGCGGTATCTGCGCGGACTGGGGCATGAAAAGATCCTCTTTGTGCGCGGAGCGAAAAGTGATTCCTACCGTGTGAAGGAGGAGGCCTATCGTGAGCTCATGACCGAGGATGGTCTGTTCGATGAACGCTATGTCGTGAATATCGGCGCGGGCAACAGCCTGCACACGGTCGATACCACGATGAACCTGCTCATGGAACTGCTGCCGGACTGCGAGGCAACGGCTGCGCTCTGCTGCAACGACCTCATGGGCGTGGGCGTGCTCAACGCCTGCAAGCGCCTGGGCATCCGGGTGCCGGAGCAGATGTCCATCATGGGCTATGATAATACCTCATTGAGCCGCTTTGTCGAGCCGAAGCTCACTACGATGGATCAGAACATGCTGATTCTCGGCAGTAATGCGGCGGAACTGCTCATTGAAAAAATCGAGACGGGCCGCAGTAAAAAAGTGGTTCTTGAAAACATACTTGTGCCGCGGGAGACCACCGGTCCGCGGCGGGGATGAAGGAGAAGCATCGCAGTGCGAACTGCGGTGCTTTCTTTTTTGTGAAATTTTGCGCTGGGCATTCGTGCGGGAAATGATTTTTTTGATACTAAGTTTTTATCGAACCATAAATTCCACTGTTACACCTCTGTTGACAGGCAGGAATTATTCTATATTATTTGAGGATAAAATTTATTGTTTGCAGGAACTTCCGATGGGTTTGCAGAAGTATGCCGACAAGAGTAAATCTGCCAAAAAAATCAGAAAAAACCACGGTAATAAATTCTTTTTATGACACAATGAATATTAATTAAATTTATGGATTTGTGCTTTTCCATAAACGTAGATTTTTTCCATGCCGCGGTATATAATGGAAAGCAAACGTAGGAAATCCCTGGCCGGCGCCGGGATTGCAAGGGCATTCCGCAGGGGCCGGCAGGTGAAATAAGGAGGGCTAAAAGTGGACAAACGGGAGAGTATGTGGGATGTGTATCTCAAAAAGGGCATGAGCCGCCGCAGCTTTATCAAGGGCTGCGTAGCGCTGACTTCCATCATGGGCCTGAGTACGGATATGCTGTCCAAGGTTGTTGAGGCTGCCGAGAACAAACCGCTGCCGGTCGTCATCTGGCTGCATGGCCATGAGTGCACGGGCTGCGATGAGTCATTCATCCGCAGCGGCGCACCGCTGGCATCGGATGTTGTGCTGAACAGCATTTCCCTGGAATATGATCATCTGCTTAGCGCGGCTTGTGGTGAGCCGTTCGAGGCGCATCTGGAGGAAACCATCCAGAAATACGCGGGCCAGTATATCCTGGCGGTCGAGGGCGCTGTAGCCACGAAGGACAATGGCATCTACTGCATGACGGGCGGGCGCCCGTTCATTCAGACGCTGCAGCATGCGGCAAAGAATGCGGCGGCTATCATTGCCTATGGCAGCTGTGCGGTATCGGGCGGCATTCAGGCCGCAGAGCCGAATCCGACAGGCTCCAGCGGCAT
>CAZFPA010000125.1:0-4761 GCA_964520975.1 uncultured Selenomonadaceae bacterium
CAGCGGGAAATCCGCCGCCTGAAGGATGCGCTGCGCCTGAACAATCAGCGCCGGACGGCCGGGCAGTTGCTGCAGCAGGTAGAGGGCTTTGCGGTCATTGACTGGCAGAGCGTGGCTGCTGAGATCGCTGAGCAGGAACGGGTCATTGCAGAACTCAAAAACAACAGTGATATTCTGCATGCCTTGGAAGATAAAAAGCGCGAGCTGGAACAGCAGCGGGAAAAGCTGGCCGCGGAGCGCCAGGCCCGTCAGACCACAATCACGCGGGCCCAGGACCGGCTGGACAGTCATCGGCGGCATCTGCAGGAGGATGAAATGGTCATCGGCCGCCTGGAGGAGAAGGCCCGGCAGACGGTCTGGCCGCGCATTGCGGAGAAATTTTCCATGGTGCTGCCCAATGAGGCACCGGGGCTCTACAGTCTGACAAATCAGCAGGAGCGTTACCGGGAGGCTCTGCGGGAGGAGCGCGCGGCGAATCAAAAGCAGCTGACCGGACAGGGTGAGCTGCTTGTGCAGCAGATGACGGGCTATGTAGCCCGCTATCCGGAACAGGCGAAAGAGCTGGATACGCGGCCGGGTGAGCTGGAGCGTTACCGGGAGCTCCTGACCCGGCTGGAGGTTGACGCGCTGCCGAAGTTCGAGTCGAAATTCCGCGAGCTGCTGCGAGAAAACACCATCCGGCAGATTGCGCTGTTCCAGGAAAAGCTCAATACGGCCTGTGATATCATCCGCGAGCGCATTACCATGATTAACGGCTCCCTGGCTGCTATCGATTACAATGAAGGGCGTTATATCCAGCTGGAATGTAATGAAGCGCCGGATCATGCGGTCAAGGAATTCCGCACACAACTGCGGGCCTGTACGGACAATGCGCTCACGGGCAGCGAGGAGGACACCTACAGCGAAGCGAAGTTCGGCCAGGTGGAGGCCATTGTGGAGCGCTTCCGTGGCCGGGCAGGGCATACGGATGAGGACGCAAAGTGGACGAAACGTGTCATCGATGTGCGCAACTGGTTCACCTTTGCGGCCTCGGAACGTTGGCGGGAGACCGATGAGGAATACGAGCATTATACGGATTCCGGCGGAAAATCCGGCGGACAGAAGGAAAAGCTGGCCTATACGATTCTGGCCGCGAGCCTCGTGTATAATTTTGGTCTGGAGGCACGGCATCGCCGGCATGAGACCTTCCGCTTCGTGGTCATCGATGAAGCCTTTCTGAAGAGCTCGGATGATTCCGCCCGCTTTGGCCTGGAACTCTTCCAAAAGCTCGATCTGCAGCTGCTGGTCGTTACGCCGTTATTGAAAATCGCTACGATTGAGCCGTTTGTTACGCATGTCGGTTTCGTGTACCAAAAGGACGAGGAGCATCGTTCCTTCCTGCGAAACCTGACGATTGAGGAGCTTCAGGAGGAGCGGACGGCCTATGAACAACAGCAGTGATTTTGGCTACGGAAAACTTCTGGAAAAGCTCCAGAAACAGGAAAAAAGCGGCGAGCTCTATCGTGAACTGGTGGAGCCATCGCGCGAGGTGTATTTCAGCGGGCCGTTGAAGCCGCCTTTTGCTAAAGATGAGTTTGCCCGCCGCCAACCGGAGCTGCAGGCCTGGGCAGCCTTCTGGCGCAGGAGGCTGCCGCCGGGAAGCTACAGCCTGGAACCGCTTTGGGAGATTGAGGAGAAAACCATCCGCTATATGGGGCGGCAGAGCCTTCCGGGTAGGGTGATCCTTCGGGAGGCCCGGATGGTGCTGCGCATGCTGGGAATGGAAGCCAAGGCGGACTGGTTTCAGGAAGCATATTGCCGGATACGGGAGGAACTTCCTTCCTTGAAAGAATGGTTCTTTGCCAGGCAGCACCTCATTTATGCGCAGCAATTTTATCCTGCGCTGCTGGCTGTTGGTAAATATCTGCTGACCCATCCCGGGGAAAAATATCTGCGGGAATACGAGATTCCTGGTATTGATACGAAATTCCTCGAGCATCATGGTCGGCTGTTCCGGGAGCTTTACAATGCCCTTTACCCGGAACGCGGAGTGGAAAACGCCGCGCAGCTTCATAAACAGCTGGCCATCCGGCCCTTGCCGACAGCGAATATCTGTGTGCGCATTCTGGATGCGGATGTTTCCTGCTGCGGCCTTAGGGAATTCTTCCTTTCGCCGCAGATGCTGGACCGGCTGAAGCTGCCCCTGCGGCGGGTGTTTATTGTAGAAAACAAGATGAATGTCTATACCTTTCCTGCGGTGAAGGACAGCCTGCTTCTGGGCGGTGCCGGTTATGATATACTGGAGGCGGCCACGGCCGCTTCCTGGCTTCCGGATTGTCCGGAAGTCTGGTATTGGGGGGATCTCGACAGTCATGGCTTTGCTATATTGAGCCAGCTGCGGGACCGGATTCCTCAGCTCCGGTCGTTGCTCATGGACCGTTCCACCATCCGGGCCGCGGCGGCTATGGCTGTACCGGATACAGGGGATTGTGCGGCAATCCCGAAAAATCTTTCGGTCGAGGAGAAGTCGGCCTGGCAGCTGCTGCGGCAGCAAAAATGGCGGATTGAGCAGGAACGGCTGGATAAAAGCCTGGTGGTCCGGGCGTTGTCAGCGGCTGCTCTCGAATGAGCGGCGGTATGCTAAATGGCTAATTTGTGTCAGCAGGCTTTACAATTTGTCATGTGAAGATATATAATAGACTGTAATGAGCAGAACGGTCGATTTTTATTTTTCCAAAAGGTGTAATTGTACGGTTCGGACTTAGATTATTGGCATCAGTGAAACAGAAAATAAAAAAGAAATACTATGGAGGTGTAATTTTTTGTCAAAAGGACCACAAAAATTGCAAATTATTCCGCTGGGCGGATTGGGAGAAATCGGAAAGAACATGACTGTCATCCGCGTAGATGACGAGATCCTGTTGATCGACTCCGGTTTGATGTTCCCGGACGAGGATATGCTGGGTATCGATCTGGTAATCCCGGATATCTCGTATTTATTGGAGAATCGCGATATGGTCAAGGCCATCGTGCTTACGCATGGTCATGAGGATCATATCGGCGCACTTCCCTATGTGCTGAAGCAGCTCAATGTTCCGGTCTATGGAACGCGGCTTACGCTGGGCATACTCGAGGGGAGACTCAAGGAAAACAATGTGGATTCCAGCAATCTGCATCCGGTCATGCAGGGCGACATCATCAATGTCGGCTGCTTCAGTGTCGGCTTCATTCGCGTGAACCACAGCATTCCGGATGCCGTAGGGCTTTCCATCAAGACACCGGTAGGCATGATCGTACATACGGGTGACTTCAAGCTGGATTACACGCCGATTGACGGTAAGATGACGGATTTCCGCCGCTTCTCGGATTTGGGCAACAAGGGTGTACTGGTCATGATGGCCGACAGCACGAACGCGGAGCGCGAAGGACATACGCCGAGTGAGAGCACGGTGGGGGCTGCCTTTGATAAGGCTTTCCACAATGCGAAGCAGCGCATCATCATCGCGACCTTCTCGTCGAATGTGCACCGCATCCAGCAGGTCATCAACACGGCCTGCCGCTACAAGCGCAAGGTTGCTGTACTCGGACGCAGTATGGTCAATGTAGTGAATATTTCTCTGGAGCTTGGCTATATCAACGCGCCGGAAGGAACCATCATCGATATCGATGAAATCAACAACTATCCGATGAGCCAGGTGGTCATCATCACCACGGGCAGTCAGGGCGAGCCGATGTCGGCGCTTACGCGCATGGCAATGTCGGATCACCGCAAGGTGGGCATTGTACCGGGGGATACCATCATCATCTCGGCTACGCCGATTCCGGGCAACGAGAAGCTCGTTTCAAAGACAATCGATAATCTGCTCAAGCAGGGCGCGAATGTCATCTATGGGCGTTCGAACGGCATCCATGTATCGGGCCATGCGAGCCAGGAAGAGCTCAAACTCATGCACAACCTGGTGCGGCCGAAGTTCTTTATTCCGGTACACGGTGAGTACCGTATGCTCGTGCGCCACGCTAAGCTGGCTCAGGAGCTCGGAATGCCGAAGGAAAACATTTTCATCGGTGAGAATGGCCAGATCATGGAATTCACGCGCGACAAGGGAACGGTTGCCGGCAAGGTTACCTCGGGCAAGGTGCTCGTAGATGGCCTTGGCGTAGGCGATGTAGGCAATATCGTATTGCGTGACCGCCGGCAGCTTTCACAGGATGGTATTCTCATCATCGTTGTGACGATGGAGAAATCCACGGGCCGGGTTGTTGCCGGACCGGATATCGTTTCCCGCGGTTTTGTCTATGTGCGCGAATCGGAAGCGCTCATGGAAGAGGCCAGGGAAAAGGTCAAGCTCGCACTCGACAAATGCGAGGAAGGCAAGGTTACGGAGTGGGCGGCAATCAAGTCCAATGTCCGTGATGCCTTAGGCCGTTATCTGTTTGATAAGACACGTCGTCGGCCGATGATTCTGCCGATTATCATGGAAATTTAATCGAGAGCCTGGAGGTCAGTTGACTTCCAGGCTTTTTTATGCGGGAATAGTTCACCGCAAGGGTGATAAATGGTATAATAGCAGGCAGAAGAGATATACTTTGGAACACGATGTCCCCGCCTTTGCGGGTGAGGGCGCAAACGGAAATAACAGGCGGTGAGGGGAACTCTCCCGCCTCTTTGCGATAGGAAGTCAGTCCCTTGTGGGAAACGCCGATTGGCAGGATTTTGCGGCGCAGAATCCTAGTACATCGTACACGAAATAACTGGACCAGAAGTACGCAGGATGAATTTTC
>CAZFPA010000126.1:0-4741 GCA_964520975.1 uncultured Selenomonadaceae bacterium
TGGAGCATTTCGTTCCGCCCTATGATGCGACGGTAACGGAAAAAATCCAGGCCGGGCATCCGGTTGTCCTGGGCAAGACCAACATGGATGAATTCGCCATGGGTGGTTCCACCGAGAACTCCGCGTATCATCCGACCTGCAATCCCTGGAATACGCAGTGTGTACCGGGCGGCAGCTCGGGCGGCAGTGCGGCGGCAGTCGCTGCCGGTACGGCAATCTGGGCCCTGGGATCGGATACCGGCGGCTCGATCCGCCAGCCGGCATCGTTCTGCGGTGTCGTAGGCATGAAGCCGACCTATGGCCGTGTTTCCCGCTATGGTCTTGTGGCCTATGCGTCCTCACTCGATCAGGTCGGACCTATCGCCCGTGATGTGACGGACTGTGCACATCTGCTGAACATCATTGCCGGTCATGACGAGCACGACTCCACCTCGAGCGCTGCTGAGGTGCCGGATTTCACGAAATCCCTGGTCGCTGACGTCAAGGGCCTCAAGGTAGGAATTCCTAAGGAATTCTTCGTCAAGGGCATGGACGCGGACGTGGAAAAGGCCGTTCGTGCGGCCGTGAAGCAGCTGGAGGCGCTGGGCGCTGAAATCGTCGACATCTCCCTGCCGCATACGGAATACGCGATTTCCTCTTATTACCTCATCGCTCCGGCAGAGGCCGCAACGAACCTTGAACGCTATGACGGCGTAAGCTACGGCGAACGTGTCGATGGCTCCGGTATTGTGGAAATGATGACCAATACCCGCAGCGAAAAGTTCGGGGAAGAGGTCAAGCGCCGCATCATGATCGGCAACTACGCGCTGAGCGCGGGCTATTATGATGCCTATTACCTGAAAGCACTGAAGGTGCGCCGCCTGGTCAAGGAGGACTACGATAAGGCCTTTGAACAGGTCGATGTCATTGTTGCTCCGACCGCGCCGACGCCGGCCTTCAAGATCGGTGAAATGATCAGTGATCCTTTGAAAATGTACCTGCAGGATGTCTGCACCGTACCGCTCAATCTGGCTGGTCTGCCGGGCATTTCGGTTCCCTGCGGCTACAGCAGCAGCCACATGCCGATTGGTCTGCAGATCATCGGCAAGGCTCTGGATGAGGCCACGGTCCTTCGGGCTGCCTATACCTATGAGCAGAGCCAGACCTTTTCCAAGGATATGCCAGAGCTGGGGGGTAAAAAAGCATGAGTTATGAAGCAGTCATTGGACTGGAAATCCATAGTGAATTGAAAACAAAGACGAAAATTTTCTGCGGCTGTGCCACTGCCTTCGGTGCGGAGCAGAATACCCATGTATGTCCGGTATGCCTGGGCCTTCCCGGCGTACTGCCGGTCATCAATAAACGGGTGGTGGAGTTTGCCATCAAGGCGGGTCTCGCCCTGAACTGCACCATCAATAAATTCAGCAAGTTTGACCGCAAGAACTACTACTATCCGGATCTGCCGAAAAACTTCCAGACCTCCCAGTACGATCTGCCGATCGCTGAGCATGGCTACGTGGATATCGATACGGAAAACGGCAAGAAGCGCATCCGCATCACGCGTATCCACATGGAGGAGGACGCGGGCAAGCTCGTTCATTCCGGCAATACCATCAAGGATTCGGATTCTTCCAATGTAGACTACAACCGTACCGGTGTGCCGCTCATCGAGATCGTTTCGGAGCCGGATATGGCTACGCCGCAGGAAGCGCGTGCCTATATGGAAAAGGTCAAATCCATCCTCGAATACATCGATGTTTCCAACTGCCGCATGGAAGAGGGCAACCTGCGTGCCGACCTCAACGTTTCCCTGCGTCCGCAGGGAACAGAAACGCTGGGCACCAAGGCGGAGATGAAGAACATCAACTCCTTCAAGGCGGTTGAGGACGCGCTGTCCTATGAAATCGAGCGCCAGGAGGAAATCCTGGAGGACGGCGGTCACATCGTGCAGGAAACCCGCACCTGGGACCCGGATAAGGGCATTACGCTGTCCATGCGTACCAAGGAAGAGGCTCACGACTACCGCTACATGCCGGAGCCGGACCTCGTGCCGATCGTAACGACGGATGAAGAGATCGAAGCCTACCGGAAAAACCTTCCGGAGCTGCCGGATGCCCGTCAGAAGCGCCTGGAAGATGCCTACGGGCTCTCTTCCTATGACGCCGGCATCATCACGGCCTCCCGTCAGATGGCGGAATACTTCGATGCTGTCATTGCTGACGGTGCCGATGCAAAGCTGGCTGCCAACTGGATGATGGGGGATCTCGCCAAGAACCTCAACGCGGAAGGCAAGACCATCGAGGAATCCCCGGTGGATGCCAAGCGCCTGGGGCAGATGATCGCTCTCATCAGCAAGGGCACCATTTCCTCGAAGATCGCCAAGAAGGTCTTTACGGAAATGTGGACTTCGCCGGATGCACCGGAAAAGATCGTCAAGGACAAAGGCCTCGTGCAGATCACGGATACCAAGGCCATCGAGGCTATTGTCGATGCCGTCATCGCTGCGAACCCCAAGCCTGTAGAGGACTATAAGGCCGGCAACACGAAGGCTATCGGCGCCCTGGTCGGTCAGGTCATGAAGCAGAGCAAGGGCAAGGCCAACCCTGGTATGGTCAATCAGCTCCTGGCAGCAAAACTGGATGCGTAAATCATGGGCTCCCTGCGGGGAGCCTTTTTACAAGATATTTTTGGGATATTCCCCAGGAAATCCCCGGTATACAGAAAGGCAGGTTCCCTATGCAGTATAAAGCAGTGATTTTTGATTTGGACGGTACGCTCATCAACTCGCTTGATGACCTGGCTGACAGTGCCAATGCCATGCTGGAAAGCTATGGCTATCCTACATTCTCCGTTGAGCGCTATCGCTATTTCGTGGGCAATGGCTCCCGTAAGCTCATCGAGCGTGTGTTGCCGGAGGCGAAGCGCACGCCGGAATTCATCGACGAGGCGCTGGCAAAATACAAGGGAATCTACGAAAAAAATATCCTTACCAAGACCCGGCCCTATGCCGGCATCCTGGAAATGCTCGCGACACTTCGGCAGCAGGGCATTCCGCTGGGGCTTTGCACCAATAAGCACCAGGAAGCAGCCACTGCCATTGTCAGCGGGCTTTTCCCGGCGGGGACCTTTCAGCAGGTCATGGGCGATCGGCCGGGCTATCCCCGGAAACCGGATCCCACCACGGCACTTGAAATTGCGGTGGCTCTGGGAGCAAAACCGGCCGAGACAGCCTATCTCGGAGACAGTCTGGTGGATATGCAGACCGGCGTCAACGCGGGCTTCCTGCCCGTTGGTGTTCTTTGGGGCTTCCGGGAAAAGGCGGAGCTCGTCGAGCATGGGGCCGCTGTGCTCCTGGAAAAGCCAGCGGAACTGCTGGAAAAGGTCGACTTTGTCGGCAAAAAATAACGAAGAAGAGATAAAGAGGAATTATGAAAAAAGAAATTCCCGTGCAAGCGGGCAAAACCTATGAAGTGAAAATCAATGGCCTCGGCAGCAGCGCGGAAGGCGTTGGCCGCATCGAGGACTTTACCGTATTCGTTCCCTATGCGCTGCCCGAGGAGACGGTAGAAGTCCGCATCGTGGAAGTCAAGAAAAGCTATGCAAAGGGGCGTCTGCTGCGTGTCCTCAAGGCCAGTCCGGAACGGATCGAGCCGAAATGCGCCATCTACGACAAGTGCGGCGGCTGCCAGCTGCAGCACCTTTCCTATGAGGGACAGATGCAGGTTAAACAGCAGCAGGTCGTCGATGCCATCACCCGCATCGGTGGCCTGAAGGTTCCAGTACTGCCGCTCATCGGCGCGGCTGCGCCCTGGAACTACCGCAATAAGATGCAGTTCCCTGTGGGCAAGAGCCAGGGAAAGATCAGCATCGGCTGCTATGCCCAGGGGAGCCATGACATCATTGATACCCAGGACTGCAGCATCCAGAAGACCCTCAATAACGACATCGTGAATGCCGTGCGTGAAGTGGCAGAACGCCTGCACCTCACCGCCTACGACGAGCATCGTCATCTGGGCCTCCTGCGCCATGTGGTGGGCCGGGTCGGCAAAAACGGTGAGTGCATGATCGTGCTCGTGACATCGACCCGGGAACTGCGCTGTGCCCGGGAAATCGTGAAGCTGCTCCGCAAGCGCCTGCCCAAGCTGGTCAGCGTGCAGCAGAACGTGCAGACCTACCATAACAACGTCATCATGGGCCGGGAGACCAACCTTCTTTGGGGGCGTCCGACCATTACAGATACCATCGGCAGTCTGACCTTCCATATCTCGCCAAGGTCCTTTTTTCAGGTCAATACCCAGCAGGCCGAAGTGCTCTACAACAAGGCCATGGAATTTGCCAACCTGACCGGCCAGGAGACCGTCATCGACGCCTACTGCGGCACGGGCACCATCACGCTCTTTTTAGCCCGCAAGGCCCGTAAGGTCTACGGCATCGAAATTGTGAAGCCGGCCATCAAGGATGCGGAAAAGAATGCCCGTGACAATCGCATCAAGAACGCAGAATTCATCGTAGGCGATGCCACCGACGTCATGCCGCGTCTCTACAACCAGGGCATCCGTGCCGACGTTGTGGTAGTCGACCCACCGAGAGCCGGCTGCACCCCGGTGGTCCTGGAAACCTTCGCCAACATGAAACCGGACCGCATCGTCTACGTCTCCTGCAACCCGGCCTCCCTGGCCAGGGATATAGCCATCCTGGACAAACTCGGCTACGTGGCAAAGAAGGTACAGCCAGTAGACATGTTCCCGATGACGAGCCACGT
>CAZFPA010000127.1:0-4676 GCA_964520975.1 uncultured Selenomonadaceae bacterium
GAAACGCTGAGAGGGATGATTTCGCTTGCGAAATCTTGAACAGTTGCGTTATAATCATCTATAGGGGGCTTAGGAATTATAGCCCTCCTTATTTTTGAGAAAAGAGACGAAGGCTATTGCGACATACATGTGTGAGGATATTTTTGGCAGCCATTTGCCTGCTGCTGCTGAGTCCGGCGGCTATGGCGGAGCGGGCACGGAGCTTTGTAGACGCGGAGAACCATACGGGCTATTATGTCTATACGGATTCCATCAGCTGGGACAGCGACCATGAGGTGACAGCGGATGTTGTCATGATCCGGGCGGATTCGAACCGGATGTTCGTCTATCAGACGCATTTCGATACGGATGCGACGAGCTGCCAGTTCATGAATTCGCGGGTGTATCGCTACGATACACAGAAGCTGCTCATGCAGTCGGATACGCCGCTCGCCCCGCGGGTATATACGCCGTCCTCGCCATTGCAGCAGGTGGCGGACTACCTGGTGTCGCTGAGAGTTCGGCAGGAAAGTGCGGCAGAGGACTAAAGCCTGCAGGAACAATTGCAAAATAAATTTAGGTAACAACCGATGAAACATGAATAATTTCTTGATTTTTACGGTAAATACCTACCTGCTATTTACAAAATTAAGGCAATCGAATATACTTACTTCCATAGGCAGCGCGTAAATACAACCGTCCCTTCTGCACGGACGGCATAGCGCTTTGGATGATGATGTCCCGCTTATCTGGCGTGTCCGCACACCGGAGCACAGCGGGTTTTTCTTTACCCGGCGCGCGGCTGCAGAGGAGGAAATTATATGGATATTGCAAAGCTTTTAGCAGATGTAAACAATTTTGTCTGGGGCCCGATCATGCTGGCCCTGCTCGTCGGTACCGGCATATTCCTGACGGTCCGGCTGAAATTCCTGCCCTGGCGGAATCTCTTCTACGCGATTCGCATGATCTTCCGTAAGAAGGATCAGCACACGGGCGATATATCACCGTTCCAGTCCCTCATGACGGCGCTGGCGGCGACCATCGGCACCGGTAACATCGTCGGTGTCGCGACGGCCATGGTTCTTGGCGGACCGGGCGCGCTCGTATGGATGTGGATCAGTGCGGCCTTCGGCCTCTCCACGAAGTACGGCGAATCTGTGCTGGCGGTGAAATACCGTGAGACCAACAGCGTCGGCGAAATGGCGGGCGGCCCGATGTACGCCATGAAAAACGGCATCCGTAACAAGTATATCGGTCATGGTCTGGCCGGGCTTTTTGCGACGTTTGTAGTGCTGTCTTCCTTTGGAATCGGCAACATGACGCAGGCCAATTCCATTTCGGCTGCGCTGTTCTCCAGCTATGGCCTGCCGACCTGGCTGGTCGGCGGTGTGATCACGGTGCTGTCGCTCGCCATCCTGCTGCGCGGCATCAAGAGCATCGGCCGCGTGTCGAGCCTCGTGGTTCCGTTCATGGCCGCGTTCTATTTCGTGGCGGCGATGATTGTCATCATCGTGAACTTTTCAGCGGTCCCGGCCGGTATTGCTGAAATGATCCGCATGGCCTTTTCCTTTGACTCGGTCGCTGGCGGTGTCGGCGGCTCCATCGTGGCGTCCATGCTCACCTCCATGCGCTGGGGCGTAGCGCGCGGCGTGTTCTCGAACGAGGCCGGTCTCGGCTCCGCGCCGATTGCGGCCGCGGCAGCCCAGACAGACCATGCATCCCGTCAGGGCTACGTGAATATGACAGGAACCTTCTTCGATACGATGATCGTCTGCATGCTCACGGGGCTCGTCATCGCCTCCTCCGGCGTGCTGGGCATGACCGATCCGGCAACGGGCAAGCTCTTCTCCGGCGCGCAGCTCACCATCCTCGCGTTCAGTACGGTGTTCGGTGACTACGGCAAGCTCATTGTTTCCGTGGCGCTCTCGCTCTTTGCGTTCTCGACGATCCTGGGCTGGGAGTACTATGGGGAAAAGGCGCTGGAATACCTCATCAAAAAACGCAGCGTGATCATGAGCTATCGCGTGGTGTTCAGTCTCATCACCTTCATCGGCGCAACGACGACGCTCGAGGTCGTCTGGAACTTCTCCGATACCATGAACGGCCTCATGTCGATACCAAACCTCATCTGCCTGCTCTGGCTCAGCAACGATATCGCGAAGGAATGCTTCGAGTATGAGCGCGTTGTCGTGCAGCCGGAAAAGAACGGCGAGGAGATTGACTACCAGCCGGTGGATGAAGCCTGATCTTTGAAATGCTTTGCAAATGTCTATGATAGCCGCGGCCATGACAGGCCGCGGCTTTTTTGCTGTCAAAATCCGAAAAAAGCGCAAAAAAATACCGGGCCCCGTGGGTCCGGTCAAAGCAAAAGAATAAAAATAAGTGCTTTTGAGTATGCTGATTTCTCAGCTGGCTTCATTATACTCCCTGGACTGAGAAAATGTCCATAGTAAAATTAAAACTTTTTCAGGAAATTTTTAGGCGGTCCGCCGTGGGGGAAAAGTCGCTTTTATCTGCCTGGCAGCAGGACTTTGCCGCCTTTTGCCGAATAGATAACAGGAACGGCCTGAGCCGTTCGGGATAGAGAGGGACATTTTGCGAAGAAAGGCGGCAACATTATGAAATGGAAGAAAACAGCCGCGGCACTTCTGTTGTCAGCGGCTTTGGCAGTCATTCCGGCAAATCAGGCGGCGCAGGCATTCAGCCTGGGCAATATCGGCAGCCTCGGAGGCGTCCTGAAGGCGGGCGGTATCGCTCTTCTCGTTGACCAGTTCTCGGGGCAGCTCAACGGCTTCATCAACAGCCTCATGGCGAAAAATGGTGTGAGCTCTGAATATGCCACGAAGGTCGTGCCAATCATAACGATGGGCGATGGCAGCTATGCCGGTGCCGCGCAGGTCATCGGACCGCAGGCGCTCGTCGATCAGACGAAAGCTGTGCTCCAGGTGGAGGCCGAATTCAGCGGCAGCACCTTCCGTGTGAAGGGACTGATCCCGATCAATTCGAAAAGTATCACAAGCTTCAGTCGGGTACAGGGTGTCGGTGTATCGGCACAGATCGATGTTAAAATTTAAAGCTATTTGAAGGGGGTACATCCAATGATGATAAAGAAATTACTGGGACTGCTGCTCGGAGCTGTGCTGCTGGTCTCAACGATGGGGACGGCTATGGCCGCGACGCCGGATACGGCAGAGGCAAAGCTCGCGAGTGTTGAGAAGTCCATGTATGGCATGGAACAGACCGGGCCGCTCATGGACCGCATCAACCATCTCGAAAAGGACTATGAGGGCGCGCATTCCAAGGCGGGTATGATGGAGCGGATCGATCATCTCTACAGCGTCCTTTTTGATAACAGCACGCAGCCGTCGCTGATCACGCAGATGAATGCCATCGAGTGGGGCATCACGCATCAGGTGAGCATGAACAGCGTGCAGGACCGTGTGACGAGCATGGAGACGACCATCGAGGGCAAGCCGACCGAGGGAACCTACAAGGCCCGTATCGACAAGCTGGCTTCCTTCGCATTTGGCAGCAAGACCATTCCGCTCACGCAGGTGACGGTTCCGGCCAATACGCTCGCGAAGATCAGCCTCGTGACGCCGGTCAATGCCAAGAACCTCAAGGTCGGTGACACCATAAAATATCAGGCCGCAGAGGATGTCATCGAGAATGGCATGCTGATCTTTGCCAAGGGAGCACCGGGCGAGGGAACGGTCAAGAAGGTAACGCAGGCCCGCAACTTTGGGCGCGATGCCGAGGTGGAGATCGATTTCAAGACCCTGCTGGCTGTCGATGGCACGAATATGGACATGTTCGTGGGCGAGGAAGCCAAGAAGGAAATGAAGACCATGGCAATGGCCGCCGGTGCGAGCATTGCGGGTATGATCATCCTTGGACCGGTAGGCATCATCACGGGCGCGTTCGTGCATGGCGAGAACATCGACTTGCCAGCGGGCACGGAGCTCTATATCCAGACGAAGGCCGATACGACCGTCTACGCAATCCCGACGACAGCAGCTCAATAAGAAGCCTACAGAAAAGAGGAGCGGTGCTCCTCTTTTTTATTTGCTCTTACGCGTGGAATGATGTACTATAAGAGGAAGAATGTTTTCAGGCAAGTTGAACATGAAATTGGAGACAGGGGCAGCATATATGGAAATAAACATGAAAATAAAACTTTGTTCGGGAATACTCATGGCGGCAGCATTGATGCCAGCCTGCGCGTCGGCAGCGGTCTATCAGTCGGATTCAGATACCGGTGTGGAGATCCTGGATTATATTGAGAATAATCGCCGTATTGCGCGCGAAAACGCGCTTACCGACGAGCAGAAACAGCTTGTCAAGGATACGGATGCCATGAAGGCGCATCTGAGCGAGCCGCTTGATCCGGCCAAGGGAATGCCGGTAGCGGTGGAGGGCGATGATCTCAGCTACGATCAGCATACGGGGGCTGTCTACGCCAAGGGAAAGGTGCGCATCACTTCGCTTGATAAGCGCCGCTTTACGACCGAAGAGGCTGACGGCAACCTGAAGACGCACGATGTGGATATCGAGGACAAGTCCCATATGCTGCAGCTTACACCAGGCCAGCAGCGCATTACGCTGGATGGCTACAAGACTCACTACAATTACGAGCGGCAGTCCGGGCAGATGGAGGATGCCAAGGGCAAGGTCGATCATCAGTACATCACGGCCAA
>CAZFPA010000128.1:0-4662 GCA_964520975.1 uncultured Selenomonadaceae bacterium
GGCGTGGATGTGTATACCCACAGCGAGATGCTGCCTGCCCATTATTACCCGGCTTTCAAAAAATACGACAACTTTGCCGGAAACTACGGCAATGCATGGTGGAAGCAGCTTGAGGAATTTGTCTCCTTCCATGGCCCCATCCTCTTTACTACCAACTGCATCGTCCCGCCAAGAAGCGAGGAGGTCCGGGGCAGAATCTTTACCACGGGTTCCACCGGCTATCCCGGCTGCAAGCATATTGAAGCCGATGAGAACGGCAAAAAGGACTTTTCCGAGATCATCGCGCTTGCCAAGACTCTTCCCGCGCCCGATGAGATTGAGACTGGCAGCATTGTCGGCGGCTTTGCCCATAATCAGGTGATGGCTCTGGCAGACAAGATCGTCGATGCCGTCAAATCCGGTGCGATCAAAAAGTTCTTTGTTATGGCCGGCTGTGACGGACGTATGAAGTCCAGAGAATACTACACCGAGTTTGCGGAGAAGCTCCCGAAGGACACGGTGATTCTTACGGCGGGCTGCGCGAAGTATCGCTATAATAAACTGAAGCTGGGCGATATCGGCGGTATTCCGAGAGTTCTGGACGCCGGGCAGTGCAACGACTCCTATTCTCTGGCGGTCATTGCCCTGAAACTCAAAGAGGTGTTTGGACTCGACGATATTAACAAGCTGCCGATTGCTTTCAATATCGCCTGGTACGAACAGAAGGCCGTCATCGTTCTCTTGGCTTTGCTGTACTTGGGCGTGAAGAACATCCACCTCGGCCCCACGCTGCCGGGCTTTCTGTCTCCCAATGTGGTCAAGGTATTGGTTGAAAAATTCGGTATCGCGGGTGTCGGAACAGTTGATGATGACATCAAACTGTTCATGAATGCCTGATTCAGAAAGGAATATCAGTATATGAAAGCGATAATTGACAGAGAAAACTGCATTTCCTGCGGGCTATGTGCATCCACCTGTCCGGAGGTATTTCGGATGGCTGATGACGGGCATGCGGAGGTTTGCGCGGACCCTGTTCCTGAATCTGCGGAAGACGCGGCAGCAGAAGCGCGGGATAACTGTCCCGTCTCTGTTATCACGGTAGAATAACCATGAATCAGCGCCCTTCTGAAAGGTTTTAGCAGTTCAGAAGGGCGCTCCGTCATTTAATCATTATCGAGACAAAGGAATTTGAGAAGTCCTGGAACGCGATGCGTTTTGCCGTTACAGCCAGAAAGAACGGGCATGAAGTGAAGGTTTTTCTTATGGGGGAAGCTGTTGAAATTGAGAGCCTTCACCACGAAAAATTCGACGTGGCTGCTCAGGTTGAGGCGTTTCATGAGGCAGGCGGGGAAATTCTCGCTTGTGGCACTTGCCTCAAATCAAGGAATATGGACGGCAGCGAAGTCTGCCCATTATCAACAATGATTGATTGCCTGAAGATGGTGGAATGGGCGGATAAAACGGTAACCTTCTAAAGAGAGGAGGCAAGGGACACGAAATGAACCTTATTGGACAGATAATCAACGCTATGATTGCCTATTACGCCGGGGATGTTCGGCGAATCAACCATTTTCTGAAGGTATACGGTTTTGCCAAGGCAATCGGAGAGATGGAAGGATTAGACGAAAGCACGCAGGAGATTATTGAAATCGCGGCGCTTACTCATGACATTGGGATTAAAAACAGCGAGAAAAAGTACAACAGCTCCGCTGGGAACTATCAGCAGATCGAAGGTCCGCCTGAAGCAAAAAAACTTCTGGCGGAGTTAGGCATCGAATCGGGCGTTATTGACCGTGTTTGCTGGCTTATCGCGCATCATCATACCTATACCGACATTCAGGGAATCGATTATCAGATACTGGTTGAGGCGGACTTTCTTGTTAATTTTTATGAGGATGATATGTCGATTGACTCCGTTCACAGTGCCGGGGGTAAAATGTTTAAAACATTGAGTGGGAAAGCTATTCTAAACGCAATATATTCCTAAAGAAAAATTAGATCAACAATTAGTATGAATACGAAAAAAGCGGTCTTGGCAGCAATTTACTGCCAGACCGCTTTTAATCTATTATCTGGAGGTTTTATAATGACAACGGATGAAAAAAAGCTTGATTCTCAACAAGTAGCTCCGCCCTTACCTGACAACATCGGAATAACTCAATCCTCGGGATTAGACCATTTATCTGGATGTCCGGATAAAGGCGCAATAAATTCTTAGGGGCTGGTGCTCTCGCAATAAAATATCTGGTGGTCGATTTTCGGCCACTTTTTCAGTCCTTGGGGCTGTCGCTTTAAAATTACCGGTGTCATCAGTTTATAGAAAGACCCTCCATGTTAGAATTCGAATGTCATTTAGAAATCCAACAGAAGGGAGGCATAAATTGCCTAATAGAGATTATATCATCAGCACTCTCAATTTAGAGGCTGATGATATTGATTGTTTTAATATTGTCCGTAAAGATACTACTTTCTATAGCTATATTACGTTAAAAGACCTTCGCCCTACCTGTCCGTTATGCGGAGCAGCTTCACGCATAAAAGGCTACAGTGATTTTACTTTTCAAACGATGCCAGTCAATTCATTTGAACACTATATTATCTGGCATCGACGCAGATATCTCTGCAAGGATCCGAACTGCCATTATTCCTTCCGTGAAGAGAATCATTTCACGCCAGGTCCCCTCCACTGTTCCTATTCTCTTTTGAATCAGGTAGCCAGAGACATTGCCAATCTTCATTTCACATATAAAGACATTGCCGAAAAGAACAATGTCAGTATTGGAAGTGTTGAGCTTTATTCTGACAGCTTTCTGAATGTGCCACGCCTTACACTGCCGGAGAACATAGGCATTGATGAGCTGCATTCAGATATGGCTAAATATGGGAGCTCTTATTTATGCGTTATGGTAGATAATACAGAGCGAGATCTTTTTGAAGTACTGCCAAGCCGTTCCAAGCACGAGCTTATAAAGTACTTTGATAAGATCTCCATCAAAGAGAAGAACCAAGTCAGATTCATCACAATGGATCTATGGGACCCATATCGTGATGTCGCAAAAAGATGTCTGCCAAATGCAAAAATATGTGCTGATGGATTCCATGTAGTAGAACAGCTGACACAGCGATTCACCAGGCTCCGGGTAGATATCATGAATCAGTTCGAGCATGGCACATCCAATTATTATCTTCTAAAGACATGGCACTGGCTTCTGGAAACCGACAAATACAATCTGGACAACGAGCCAAGATACAACGGGTTTTATAGAACAAAAATGAATTACCGTGATATCTACGAGCTGCTTCTAAAAGTAAGTCCAGAGCTGACAGAGGCATATGAATTAAAGGAATTGTATCGAGGTTTCAACAAGGATGCCATAGAGGAGAACTGCAGTAAACTATTTGATGATATTTTTGATGCGTTTGTATCATCAGACCTGCCGTGCTATCGATCCTTCATCGGTCTGCTTCAAAACTGGCATCAAGAGATACTCAATAGCTTTCAAAGACCCTATGACAATCGTAAAGAGAGCAATGCATTAACTGAGAATATCAATGGCAAGCTCCGTGAATACATTACGGTCTCAAATGGGCTTTCCAATTTCGATCGTTTTCGTATAAGAGTCCTATATGCACTGAACAAACATCTCACTTACACAATCACTGACAATCTCAGAAGCAACAAGCGCAAAGGAAGAAAACGTGGTAAATACCACAGATCAACAATCGATCGAAAGATAGATGGTGGCAACAACTGCAATCCAAACGAATAACAGCTCCGCAATGGTCTAACAATCCTTATAAATTTCCAATGACAAAAACAGTGTAGTATCTGAAATGGTTACGACAGATACTCACTGTTTTCTTTCTTCTTGAAGCCCCGATTATTTTATTGCGGATTCTCCGTAAATGCCCCGGATATTTTACTTAAGCACTATACTTTGTCAAGAGACCTGACTGCTATTTTTTTGCTTGTTATTCTTCAACTACTAAATGTCTTGCCTTGCAGTATATTTAATGCTCTTTCTCACATTATATTCTCTTCATTTATCGGTAGCTGCTAAGGAATTTACTGATAGTTCTTTCAATATTAAAGTGGTAAATCTTTCTTTGTAAAGATAACATTTGACGCTGCATATAGAACGAAAGCAATGGTTCCTAAAGCAACTAATCCCCAACCAAACTCGCCACTAGCTAATATCGCATCTGTATCAAATAGAGTTGTTATCGTTAGATACTTGAGTATAACTGGAGCATCGTCCATCAGTTGCTGAACCATAGTAAGTAGGAAGAAAGCAAATGGTATCCCCCCACCGATAGCTAAAGCTAATCCTGAGCGGTTAAATAGAGTTGATGCGAAGAATGAAACAGAGCTTATGGCTAGGATTAAGATGAGTAGACCAAGACTTAACCAAAAATAAGTTTCTGTATCAAATTCCAGAGCAGCATCGACAGATCTTGCAGATGATACCATGGCATGGTTTGCCATCGTAATGATTTGTTCTTTATTTAAATCAGTTGCTTTCATAGACGCCTCTAAAGCGGTAGGATCTTTAATTAAAGTCAAATTATCTTTCACTTGGGCACTATTCATATTTAAGGCCTTTGCAGAAGAGTCAATAACAGCCTGTAAGGATGGTTTCAATATCCTCGTCCCAGATGACCTCGGCGAAGTTCGGCAGCTCG
>CAZFPA010000129.1:0-4487 GCA_964520975.1 uncultured Selenomonadaceae bacterium
CTCAGATCTTGAATTTGCCGGTTGCTTCCTGCAGCTCGGTCGCCATCTGAGCGAGGGCCTGCGAGGCCGAGGCGATTTCCTCCGTGGAAGCGGACTGCTCCTCGGTTGCCGCCGAGATGGACTGCGTATTCTCCGCAGTCTTGCGGCTCACCTCATCGATGGAGTCAACGGACTTCACGATGGAACCCGCGCCATCCGATACGGCCCGCACACGGCTGTCCATATCATCGATCTGCGTCTTGATCTCGTTGACCATGCGCAGGATGTCCTTGAACTGTGCACCAACCTCGCGGATGGCGGCGGTTCCCTTCTGTACCTCAGTCGTTCCGCCCTGCATGGAAACGACGGCCTGCTCGGTGTCGCCCTGGATTGCCTGGATACGGCTGCGGATCTCCTCGGCCGAGGACTGCGATTCGGCCGCGAGCTTACGGACCTCTTCGGCTACGACCGCAAAGCCCTTGCCATGCTCGCCCGCCCGCGCGGCCTCGATGGCCGCGTTGAGTGCCAGGAGATTCGTCTGCTCGGCGATGGCCGCGATAGCATCGACAATCTGCCCGATCTGCTGGGAGTTGTCCCCCAGCTTTTTGACGACATCCGCCGACGCAAGCACACTCTTTTCGATATGGCCCATCTTGTCCATCGCACCATTCATGAGCGATTCGCCCTGCTGTGCCGCATCAGCGGTCCGCCCCGATGTCTCGGTGATCTGCTGCATTTTTTCCGCGACCTGTGTGATATCCGAAAAGACGGTATCCACAGTCTTTTTCGCCTCATCGATGCTCTTCATCTGATCGTCCATGCCAACCGAAACCTCACTTACGTTGCCGGCTACATGATTCGAGGCATCCGCGGACTGCTGCGCGCTGGCCGTGAGCTCCTCGGAGGAGGCCGCGACCTGCTCGGCCGTCGTCGCCATCTTGCGGATAAGCTCGCGGATATTGCGGCTCATGGTATTAAACGCTCCGGTGAGGGTACCGATTTCGTCCGCCGACTCCACCTGCAGGTCGTCCAGGCGCAGGTTTCCTTTGGCGAGCTCAGCGGCATGCCCGTGCAGCCGGATGATGGAACGGGAAATACGGCCCGAGAACTGCAGGCACACAAACACCATGATTGCGATACCCAGCAGCGTAAGGATTGCATAGGTAATCTTCAGCGTGCGCACAGAGGCAAAGACGATGGATTCCGGAACGGATACCAGCATCATCCAGCCCGTGCTCGCAATGGTCGTATAGGCCATGACACGGCTTTCACCATTTTTCTGCGCTACGAAATAGCCATTGCCCTGCTGCTGCATCTTCGCGAAATGCTCTGCGAGGACAGGATTGTCACTGGTGGTCTTGGCTGACTCATCCGGATTCGAGGTCGCCAGGATCTTGCCATCCTTCTGAATGATATAGCCATAGCCTTCGCCATGATATTTGATGTCTTTTACGCGATCCGCCAGAACATCGAGCGTGATATCCTCACAGACAGCGCCGCGGAAATTTCCGTTTTTATCATCGTAAGGCACTGCCGCAGATACAATGAGCTTCTGCGTAACTGCATCGACATAGGCATCGGTGAAGAAATACGTATTCTTTGCCTTGGCATCCTTGTACCACGGACGGGTACGCGGATCGAGCTTAGCGGAAAGATCCCCATCGGACCAGGACATGAATTTGCCGTCCTCATTGCCCTGCCCCATCGAGAGAATTTCCTTGTCATGCGTAGCGGTTCCCAGGATCTCGCGCATCTGATCCATATTCCCATTACCGTTCACGGCGGTCAAAAGACTGGCAGTAGCCCTTGCCGGCTGGAGCTTGCTCTGCAGCCACCCGTCGAGCGACTGTCCGGACACCTCGATGGATGCCTCCATCTCCTGCTCCACACTTGCTTCCAGATTCGTATAGGCGGTAAAATAGCCGATACAGGAAACTACTGCCATGATGATGCCAGCAGTTGCCGCCAATAAGAAAAATTTCTGCCGGATTCCCATAAAAACTCCTCCTTAAAGTATAAAAATCAAACATATATCGATGATTTTATTATATAGCGGTTTCCTGTTCGCCGCAAGCAAAACCATATTACATTTTACTTACATTTTCTAGGCGTATTGTTCGGTATTGTACATGTGGAAGCTTCCATGTTTGCATTTTGTATTCACGACGTACACTTTCAGACTCCGCAGTTAAAGCTCCGCGCGAAGCGTTAAATAAAAACAGGCTGCAATCAAATAAATGATTGCAGCCTGTTCCTTGCCAACCTACCGGCAAAATGATCTATTGCAGCCGATAGCTGCTACATCTTAAATTTACTTACAGCGGTTTGCAGCTTCTGCGCCATTTCAGCCAGTGAACGGCTTGCCGTAGCGATTTCGTGCATGGAGGCTGTCTGTTCCTCCGTTGCTGCGGAAACATTCTCTGCCTCCCCTGACACACTACGGCTCATTGTGTCAATCTTCTCGATAGATGTCTGGATTTTTCCCGTTCCCTCACTCAGATTCGTGACGATCTTTTCCATGTCATCAGAGCCCCTTGCTACCTCAGCCACCATATCCACGATATCCGTGAAGGTCTTGCCCGCATTACTCACGGCAACAGTTCCGCCCTGGACCTGCTCGGTTCCCAGCTGCATCGCCTCGACAGCATGTGCGGTCACCTGCTGTATCGAGCCAATGATCTTGGCAATCTCAGCGGCGGCACGCTGCGACTGCTCCGCCAGCTTGCGGACCTCTTCCGCTACAACCGCAAAGCCACGACCATGCTCGCCAGCCCGGGCTGCTTCAATGGCAGCATTTAATGCCAACAGGTTTGTCTGCGCGGCAATCTGTGCAATGGTATCAACAATAGTGCCGACCTTTTCCGATTCTTCGCCCAAGCCCGCGATGACCGAGGCCGATTCTCCGACAGAGCTCTCAATGGCCTGCATCTGTGAAACAGCCGCGGTTACTTCTTTGCTGCCATCCATAGCCGAATGGCTGGCCTTGCGGATCTGCTGGCCTGACTGCCCCAATGTCCGGGTGAAGCCTTCCATATGGGAAGCCAACTGTTTCGTATGCTTCCCCGCCTGGTTGACTGCTTCAAACTGTTCGTTGCAGGAGGCAGCTACCTTCATGACAGACTCTGCCACCTGACCGCTGACCGAAGCCGACTGCTCCGCACTGGAGGTAAGTTCCTCCGAGGCGGCAGCTACATATTCCGCAGACTCGACAATCGTCGCCATCAGCTTCTGGATGCTGCTGCGCAGATCACGCACAGCCCGTGTAATCTGCCCGATTTCATCCGAGCGATCCAGCAGCTGCAAAAAGCTGCTGTCCTTGATTTCCCGAAAATCGCCTGTTGCTAAAACCTTCAGCCGCTCTGACATTTGCTGGATAGGTACACCAATTTTTTTACCAACACAGACAGCCAGGAAGATAAAGATGATCTGCAGAATCAGCATATAGAGGATGACCTGCACGATGCTCTGGCGCAGTTCGGTCCGCTGCTCTGCTTCACGAGCGCTGACCAGGTCATCGATTTCATCGATCCATACACCGGTACCGACTTCCCACTGATACGGTGCAAACGCTACGGCATAGCCCATCTTCGGCAGTGGCTGCGTCGCATTTGGTTTGGCAAACATCCATTGTTCATAGCCACCGCCATCCTGCTGGGCCGCTGCTATAAGATTACGGATATAGGGCGTTCCCTCCGGATCCGTTGCATCGATACGTGATTTTCCCTCGGTATCCCGTCCCAGCAGCGCTACATTGACTCCGTTAAAGGTATCAATCCAGAAATAGCCCTTGCCACCATCATAACGCAGAGCACGCACCCGGGCCGCGGCTTCCGCACGGGCCTGTTCCTCTGTGAGCTGGCCACTCTGCTGCTTTTGATAAACATCCTGAATGCTTGAAATGGCAATCTCCGTTTCAGACTTCAGTTCCTGCTTTATACTTTCTGTCAGATCCTGCCGATAGCTCGCCACCTGCTCCGCACTGGAACGGATCATATCATGAATAAAAAATCCTCCTATGCATATAGTCGTAAGCAAAGAAACACCCACAATGACTACAATGAGACTCGATTTTATAGACTTCATTCCCTATAGCTCCTCTCTGATTCAAAAACACCTATTTTTTCAGGCAGCGTTCAACACCTTGTCCGCTTCCATATAATTTCTGCACCCCCAACTCATGAATCCATTCCTGTGTCTTTCCCTGGATGCCTACTTTTAATCTTTCAACTTTTTGAATTTATGTCCTTCTTTTTGTAATATATTTTCACGTTTTTGAATAAATTCTATACCTTAGTCCAATCGATTGTATTCACATTTTACTATAGGAAGGAAAAGTCATAAAAAGTCCCAGTTGAACGCATCACCCGGGATTTTTTCCGATCGGCAGATTTCACGATCGAACCTGCGCCACCCTGCATGGAAACGCCTGCTCGGTCCGCCCTGAATGGCCGGCCTGCCTCATACTAAAAAGGCTCCGGAAAAAGCGATTGTCCTTTCGCTTTTTCCGG
>CAZFPA010000130.1:0-4468 GCA_964520975.1 uncultured Selenomonadaceae bacterium
GCTTTAGAATTAGGTGGTGCAACGTGAGCGAAAAACGCGATTACTATGAAGTGCTGGGTGTAGATAAAAGCGCTTCGGAGGCAGATATAAAGAAAGCCTTCAAAAAGCTGGCCCGTAAATACCATCCGGACCTCAACCGGGACAATCCGAAGGCGGCGGAGGAAAAATTCAAGGAGGTCAATGAGGCCTACGAGGTTCTTTCCAATCCGCAGAAAAAGGCACAGTACGATCAGTTCGGCCATGCGGCCTTTGATGGCAGCGGCGGTGGAGCTGGCGGCTTCGGCGGGTTCGGCGGAGGCGGGTTCGGTGGCTTTGGCGGCGGTGCTGAGGGTGGCTTCGGCGATATCTTCGATATGTTTTTCGGCGGCGGTGGCGGCGGACGGTCGCGCCGTCCGGGGCCGGAGCGCGGCAGCGATCTGCGTTATGACCTGGAGATTTCGTTTGAAGAAGCGGCCTTTGGCAAGGAAGTCGAGCTGAAGGTTCCGCGTACGGAAAACTGTGAGGAATGCCACGGCACGGGGGCGGCTCCGGGAAGCAAGCCGGAGGAATGTCCGCAGTGTCATGGCACCGGGCAGATGCAGTATGCGCAGAATACGCCGTTTGGCCGTATCGTGAATTCCCGTACCTGTGACCGTTGCCACGGCACAGGCAAGATCGTGAAAAATCCTTGTCACTCCTGCGGCGGCAAGGGAACGAAGCGGGTGAACCGCAAGATCAACGTGAAGATTCCGGCCGGTGTCGACCAGGGCTCCCGCATCCGGGTATCCGGCGGCGGCGAGGCCGGCGTGCGCGGCGGTGGAAACGGCGATCTCTATGTATATATCTTTGTGAAGCCGCATAAGCTCTTCAAGCGTGATGGCAATGAGGTCATCTGCGAGGTACCGGTTTCGTTTGTCCAGGCGGCCCTGGGCGATACGGTCGAAGTGCCGACGCTCGATGGTAAGGTGGATCTGAAGATCCCGTCCGGTATCCAGTCGGGTACCGTGCTGCGCATCAAGGGCAAGGGGGTTCCGTATCTGCGGAGCAACGGCCGCGGCGATCAGCATGTGCGGATCAAGGTCCTCACGCCGCAGAAGCTCTCTTCGAAGCAGAAGGAGCTGCTGAAGGAATTCGGCGAGCTCAGCGGTGAAAACGTGAATCCGGAGCAAAAGAGCTGGAAGGACAGCGTCAAGAAGTTCTTCCATTGAAATGGCGCTTGAAGGATTTCGCGTTGCGAAATCCGGAACAGTCCGTTATAATTGAATCACACAGTATCGACAAGCCGAGGCGACATTTGCTCTCGGCCTTGTCTTTTTGTCCCCGATGGGGACGGCAGCCGTGCAAAGGCGGAAAAGGAGAGATGTTTTTTGAAATGGGCCGAAGTCAGTATCACAACATCACATGAGGCAACGGAATTCATTGCGGAGATTTTTCATGATCTGGGGGCTTCGGGCGTAGTCATTGAGGACCCGGAGCTGGTGAACAGCTATATCCGTTCGGGCCAGTGGGATTATACAGACATTCCCGAGGCCGAGAATACAGAGGTCGTCACCGTAAAGGCGTATCTGCCGGTCGATGACGAGCTGGATGAAAAGCTGCGCAGCTTTGAACGCGAGGTCAATGCGCTCTCCAGCCATAACGTGGATAAGGGACCGGGAGCCATCTCCTGCAGCGAGATCCAGGACGAGGACTGGGCCGAGAACTGGAAGCAGTATTTCCACACGGAAAAGGTCGGGGATATTATTGTCATCAAGCCGACCTGGGAGGATTATGAAGCCAGTCCTGACGATGTGGTCATCGAACTCGATCCGGGAGAAGCCTTCGGTACGGGAACGCATCCGACGACCGCCATGTGCATCCGCGAGCTTGAAACGCTCGTGAAGGGTGGCATGACGGTATTTGATGTGGGAACCGGCTCAGGCATCCTCTCCATTGCGGCAGCCAGGCTCGGCGCCGCGAAGATCACCGCGGTGGATTATGACCGTACGGCATTGAAGGTGGCGAAGGAGAACATCGAGCAGAACCATGTGGCGGATGTCATCACCCTGGGGCAGAGCGATATCCTGAAGCAGGTCGAAGGCAAGGCGGATCTGGTGATCGCCAACATCATCGCGGATATCATCATCCGCCTGTTTGATGAGCTTGAGGCCCATCTGAATCCGGGCGGCAGTCTGCTGGCGAGCGGCATCATTGCGGATCGCATCGGGGATGTGACGGAGGCCGCGCTCGCACACGGCTTTACGATTGACAAGGTCGTAGAAACAGGCGGCTGGGCCGCCATGGTCATCCATACCGGAGGAAAAAAATGAGACGGCTGTTCATTCCCGGGCAGCTGGCGGACCGCATGACAATCACCGGGCCGGATGCGCATCATCTCATGCATGTGCTGCGCGCCAAAGCCGGGCAGCAGCTCGTGGTAGCGGATGCCGCCGGGGCCGCGGCCCGTACGGAAATAACGGCCTTTACGGCGGAAAGCGTTGAGCTTCGGCTCATCGAGCTCCTTCCGGAGCGCGCGGAGTCACCGGTGGAGCTTGTACTCGCGCAATGCCTGCCAAAGGGCGATAAGATGGATTTCATTGTGCAGAAGGCCGTGGAACTGGGCGCCGCGATGGTGGTGCCGCTCAAAAGCGCGAACTGCGTGGTGAAATACGATGCGAAAAAATGTGCGGCGCGCCAGGAGAAGTGGCAGCGCATCGCCGATGAGGCATTGAAGCAGTGCGGGCGCAGCCGCCACCTGGTGGTAACGCCGGTCATGGAGCTGGCGGACTGGCTCACGCAGCAGGATGCCGCTGGAGCGGTGTTCATGTGCTATGAAGGGGAGGCACAACGCCCCCTGCGGGCCTATCTGCAGACGGCGGAATGCCAGCGCTATACGGCGCTCATCGGCCCGGAGGGCGGTTTTTCCCCGGCGGAGGCGGCACAGGCCATAGCGGCGGGTGTGCAGACCGTATCGCTGGGGCCACGCATCCTGCGGGCTGAGACGGCCGCACTGGCCGCTCTGAGCGTGCTGCAGTATGAAAAGGGAGATCTGGGGAATTGATTCGGATTCCCGCGGAAGGAGTATTATTAGCTTGCCAAAGGTTGCATTAACAACATTGGGCTGCAAGGTCAATCAGTTTGAGACGGAAGTGATGGAGGGACTCTTCAAGAAGAAGGGCTATGAGGTCGTTCCGTTTGCTGAGGCAGCCGATTTTTATATCATCAATACCTGTTCGGTGACGAGCCTCGGAGAGCGCAAATCCCGGCAGCTCATCCGGCGGGCCCGCCGGCAGAACGAACAAGCCATCATTGCGGTGACGGGCTGCTATTCACAGCTTGCGCCGGAGGAGATCAAGGCTATTGAGGGCGTGCGCGTGGTGCTGGGCACAAAGGAGCGCGGTCATATCGTGGAATACGTCGAGCAGGCTGCCCGGGAGGACGGCGTGCTCGATGAGGTGACGGATATCATGCAGGCGGACGCCTTTGAGGATATTCCGCTCTTCGATATGCCGGAGCGCACACGGGCCTTCCTGAAAATTCAGGAGGGCTGTACGAATTTTTGCTCTTACTGCATCATTCCGTATGCGCGGGGACCGCTGCGGTCCCGCCATCCGGAAAGTGTGCTGCAGGAGGCAAAGAAGCTCGTCGCCGCCGGCTTCAAGGAAATCGTGCTCACGGGCATCCATCTGGGGGCCTATGGGCGCGATCTCGCAGAGAATGTCACCTTGGCGGACGCGGCCCGGGCGGTGCTCACGCTGCCGGAGCTGAAGCGGCTGCGCCTGGGCTCTTTGGAGTCCATTGAGCTGTCACCGGAGCTTTTCGCGCTGATCCGCTCGGATGAACGCTTTGCGAAGCATCTGCACCTGCCGCTGCAGGCGGGGTCTGATGCGATACTCAAGGCCATGAACCGCCACTATGACACCGCGGAGTTCGCCCGGCTGATCGAAACCGTGGAGGATGCGGTGCCGGGCGTGGCCATCTCTACGGATATCATCGTCGGTTTTCCGGGTGAGACGGAGGAGCTTTTCCAGCAGAGCCTGGATTTCGCGGCGCGGATGAATTTTGCTCGCATGCACGTGTTCCCGTATTCGCGCCGCAAGGGAACGCCGGCGGCCTCGATGCCCGATCAGGTCGCGCCGGAGGTCAAAAAGGACCGGGTGCATCGCATGCAGCAGCTTGCCGATCAGAAGGCGGCGGAGTTCCATGCCGCCTTCCTCGGCCGCACGGTGGATGTGCTCTTTGAAACCGCACATGAGGGTGTCTGGGATGGGCTTACCGGAAACTATATCCGTGTCTATACCGATGCGCCGGTGACGGGCGGCAGCATCTCGCGGGTGCGCCTTGAGCGCCTCTACCGGGATGGAATCTGGGGCCGGCTGGCATAAAACTTTGGCTGGCAGAAGGTATTCGTCGAAAAATGACGAATATATTAAAGATAGCTCGTTACATGAGCTTTTTCGGTGAGGGGAGGTGCACAAGAATGGCAGAGAACTGTATTTTTTGTAAGATT
>CAZFPA010000131.1:0-4362 GCA_964520975.1 uncultured Selenomonadaceae bacterium
CGTGGTGTACGCCTCGACATGGATCTGGTGCAGAAGGCCATCGAAATGGATACCCGCTCCCGGACGGAGCTAACCGCAGCAATGAAAAAGCTCACTGCCCTTGATAATCCCAACAGCGTCCAGCAGATGAAGCAATGGCTCTCCGAAAACGGGCTCGAAACCGACACACTTGGCAAAAAGGCCGTGGCAGAGCTCTTAAAAACTGCCTCGCCAGAGCTGCAGACCGTTCTCACACTTCGCCAGCAGCTTGCCAAATCCTCTGTTCGGAAATACCAGACGATGGAACGCGCCGCATGCGATGACGGCAGAGCGCACGGCTGCTTTGCTTTTTACGGAGCCAACCGCACAGGCCGCTGGGCAGGCAGACTGATTCAATTACAAAACCTACCGCAGAATCATCTGGAGGATCTCGCAGATGCCCGCGCACTTGTTAAATCCGGTGACTTTGATGCTGTGAAAATGCTCTATGAGGATGTGCCGGATACGCTCTCGCAACTGATCCGCACTGCTTTTATTCCGAAGGATGGCTGTCAGTTTTATGTTTCCGACTTCAGTGCCATCGAGGCAAGAGTCATCGCCTGGTATGCGGGTGAGACCTGGCGGCAGAAGGTCTTTGAAGATGGCGGCGACATTTACTGCGCCAGTGCCAGTCAGATGTTCCGTGTTCCTGTCGTGAAGCACGGCATCAACGGCCACCTTCGTCAAAAAGGCAAAATTGCAGAATTGGCGCTTGGCTATGGCGGCTCGGTCGGCGCACTCAAAGCAATGGGTGCCATCGAGATGGGGCTTTCAGAGGACGAGCTTCCTCCGCTGGTAGACGCTTGGCGGCAGACAAATCCTCGCATCGTCCAGTTCTGGTGGGATGTCGACCGTGCAGTCATGGAAGCGGTCAAGTATAAGCACACAACCAGTAGCCACGGTCTGACCTTCTCCTGCCGCTCCGGGATGCTCTTTATCACGCTTCCTTCTGGCAGGAACCTTGCCTATGTGAAGCCGAAGGTCGGGACGAACAAGTTCGGCGGCGAATGCATCACCTATGAAGGCATTGGCTCCACAAAGAAATGGGAACGACTCGATTCCTACGGCCCGAAATTTGTGGAAAACATCGTGCAGGCAACCTCCCGCGACATCCTCTGTTACGCCATGAAGACGCTACGCTGCTGCTCTATTGTCATGCATATCCACGACGAACTGGTCATCGAAGCCGACCCGCGTATGTCGCTTGACGTCCTGTGTGAACAAATGGGCAGAACACCGCCGTGGACTCCCGGTCTCAAGCTCCGTGCTGATGGCTACGTTACAGACTTTTATAAAAAAGATTAAAAATCATCCGCTCAAATCAGGCGTTCATCTCCAGTGGAAATTAGAGGTGGACGCCTTAAGTACACCTGCAGAAGGGATGAAAATTTTATGTCAAACGAAATAACAACATTTACAAACGCGGAGTTCGGATCTATCCGGACAATCACGATTGCCAACGAACCATGGTTTGTTGGGAAGGATGCTGCCGATATTCTCGGCTACAGCAATACTCGTAAAGCACTGATTGACCATGTGGATGACGAGGACAAGGGAGTAACGAAATGTGACACCCTTGGCGGAGTGCAGGACATGACGGTCATCAACGAGTCCGGTCTGTATTCGCTTATCCTCGGCAGCAAACTTCCCGTAGCAAAGCACTTCAAAAAGTGGGTAACATCTGAAGTATTGCCTTCAATCCGCAAACATGGTCTCTATGCGATTGATGACATTCTGGCTGATCCTGATCTTGCCATTGCTGCGCTGCAGGAACTCAAAGCTGAACGTGGAAAACGTAAGTTTCTTGAAAACACGGTTGCCGTACAGACACAGCAGATTGCCGAAATGAAACCAAAAGTCAGCTATTACGATGTCGTTTTGAACTGCAAGGATCTCGTGGCCGTTTCGATTATCGCCAAAGACTATGGTTGGAGCGCCAAGCATATGAACAAGTGGCTGCACGACAAGAAAATTCAATTCAAACAGCCAAGTGGAATCTGGCTCCTTTATCAGAAATATGCCGACAGAGGATACACGTCTACCAAAACCACTACCTATTCCGGTTCGGATGGAGAAGTGCATACTGCCGTTCATACTTATTGGACCCAGTCAGGGCGTCTCTTTATTTACGACCTTATGAAAGCTGACGGGAATCTTCCACTCATCGAACAAGGAAATTAAAAATCATCCGCTCAAATCAGGCGTTCATCTCCAGTGGAAATTAGAGGTGGACGCCTTAAGTCTGCCCGGAAAGGAGAATTCTCGTTTGAGTAACAATTATCGCAACAACGAAGGCTATCCTGACCCGACTGCCGGTGAGGCTCTCTCAAGAATTACAGCAAATGAGAAGCAGTCCCTGCGTGCATTCCGGCCTATCGTCTACATCTGCTCACCCTATTCCGGTGATGTGGAAGGAAATGTAGCCGCCGCAAGACGCTATTGCCGCTTTGCCGTGGAGCAAGGATATATCCCCATCGCCCCACATCTGTTGTTTCCGCAATTTCTGGATGACAACCGCTCGGACGAACGGGAACTGGGACTGTTTTTTGGGAATGCCCTCATGAGCAAATGCTCGGAGGTCTGGGTATTCGGAAGTCGCATCTCGTCCGGAATGGAATCAGAAATCAAACGCGCCAAGTGGAAGAACCACTGCCTGCGCTATTTCACAGAAGAATGTCAGGAGGTTTAACGCTATGTATGAAGTTAAAGAAAATCGCAGAAAGCTGCAGGACGGCACAGAAATTACGACCTATACCCGTGACGTTGTAAGCGCCAATATTCTCGAAGTTGAAGCTGGGACAAACGGCTATCAGGGCGGCGATACCGGTCATGGCAGCCGCACCTATTTCCGCATCTCCGATGAGGCCTGCACAGATATTCATGTCACGCCTTTCATGGACAAATACGGCTGTAATGGTTTTGAAGTCACCCTCGGCGGTGACTGCGAGCTGGAAACCATGATCCGGGCGCTGAAATTTATCACAAAGGTGCTCGAAGACGAATCCGGGGAGGTGTATGACTGATGTTCACACTTTATAGTGCTGATTTTACCGGAAATCCCGGCAACTGCTCCTACCCGCACAAGACCGTCGTCATGAATACGGACAACCTGAGAGAGGCTGTCTGCCATGACTATGTTTGCGCCGAATACAAGAACCACTACCGCAACGGTGAAAACTTCATCTCCGCCGACTGCCTGCCCGTTGACTGTGATAACGATCACTCGGAAGATCCGAAGGATTGGGTCACGCCTGCCGATGTGCTGGAGGCATTTCCCGGCGTGAGTATTGCCATCCACTACAGCCGCTTCAATAACCGTGAGAAAAACGGAAAGCCCGCAAGGCCGAAGTTCCATGTGCTCTTTCCCATCGACCGGATGACAGACGCCACCCTTTACAGCGACATGAAAAAGCTGGTCAATTCCATCTTCCCGTATTTTGATACGAAGGCTCTGGATGCTGCCCGCTTCTTTTTCGGTACACAGGAGCCAAATGTAGAGCTCTATCCTGGCCGCATGAATCTCACGGAATTCTTAAATGACGACGAGTTCGATGCAGGCCTTCCCGGTGGGCATAAAAAAGACGCAGTTATCCCGGAAGGCAGTCGAAATGCTGTTATGTCCCGCTTTGCCGGTATTGTCATCAAGAAATACGGTGATTCTGAAAAAGCCTATCAGAGTTTTCTGGAAAAAGCCGCGACCTGCGTCCCGCCGCTGGATAACAATGAACTTTCTACCATCTGGCACAGTGCCCAGCGCTTTTACTTAAAAATCAGCAAGGAGGACGGCTATGTCCCGCCCGAAGCCTACAACGACGAAAACAGCTACAAGCCGGAGGATTTCTCCGATGTCGGTCAGGCCGAAGTTCTGGCAAAATACTTCTCCGGCGAACTCCGCTACTCTCCGGCCACGCACTTTATCCGTTACAGCGATCACTACTGGCAGGAAACAGAGCCCGGCGCACAGGCTGTCGCCCATGAGCTGACCCGCAGGCAGATGAACGAATCAGCAAAAGCAATGATTGATGCAGCCCAGAAGCTAAAGAACTGCGGAGCGCAGGACATTCTGGACAATACATCCAAGGCCAAGGCTGAACAGCTCATGAACAAAGACCAGATGGAAGCCTATCAGGAATTTCTCTCCGCCAAGGCATATCAGAGCTTTGCTGTCCATCGCCGGGACTCAAAGAATATCACATCCACGCTGAAGGAATCCCATCCGATGCTGGAGATCTCGCCGCGTGATCTGGATGCCGACTGCTTTTTGCTCTGCACTCCGGAGGCGACCTATGACCTCAGAAAAGGAATGGCCGGTGCGCGGGAGCATTCCGCAAATGACTTTATTAC
>CAZFPA010000132.1:0-4307 GCA_964520975.1 uncultured Selenomonadaceae bacterium
TCCACCACAGATATTACGGCATTCGTGCTGGTCTTCCCGCCGCTTGACGAGGATGACAAATACGTGGTTCTTCCATACTTCTGGGTGCCGGAGGATACGATGGATCTCCGCGTCCGGCGTGATCATGTCCCATACGACCTCTGGGAGAAGCAAGGCTTTCTTGAAACCACAGAGGGAAATGTCATCCATTACGGATACATTGAAAAGTTCATCGAAGGACTCGGCGAACGTTTCAACATCCGGGAGATTGCATTTGACCGCTGGGGAGCCGTGCAGATGGTTCAGAATCTGGAAGGCATGGGTTTTACCATTGTTCCCTTCGGACAGGGATTCAAAGATATGTCGCCACCTACCAAAGAACTGATGAAGCTGACGCTGGAAAAGCGTATCGCCCACGGCGGCCACCCGGTGCTCCGCTGGATGATGGACAACATCTTCATCCGCACTGATCCTGCCGGAAACATTAAAGCAGACAAGGAAAAATCCACAGAGAAAATCGACGGTGCCGTGGCAACCATCATGGCGCTTGACCGCGCGATCCGCTGTGGCAACGATAACGGAGCCTCCGTGTATGACACGAGAGGCATTTTATTCATATAGGCAATGAAATGATTCTACTGACACTGATCGGCTTTCTCGTACTCCGGGAAGCCATAAACGAAATGGAGGGATGGCTATGAGCATATTTTCTGGACTTTTTCGGAGCCGGGACAAGCCGACAGATTCGACGACCGGCAGCACCTACCGCTTCCTATTCGGCGGCACAACCTCCGGGAAAGCCGTGACAGAACGTTCTGCCATGCAGATGACGGCGGTTTATTCCTGCGTCCGGATTCTCTCTGAGGCGATTGCAGGACTTCCGATTCATCTGTACCGAAGCGATGACGACGGCAGCAAGGAAAAGGCAACCGACCATCCGCTTTACTTTATCCTGCACGATGAGCCGAATCCGGAAATGACCTCTTTTGTTTTCCGGGAAACGCTTATGACGCATCTTCTGCTCTGGGGCAATGCCTACGCGCAGATTATCCGAAACGGCAAAGGTGAAGTGGTGGCGCTCTATCCGCTCATGCCGAACCGCATGACGGTCGACCGCGACGAGGATGGACACCTTTATTACGAGTACCAGACCTCACAGGAGGAGGCGCACACAATGAACGGAAGCCGTGTCCGGCTTTCTCCATATGACGTGCTTCACATCCCAGGGCTCGGCTTCGACGGTCTGGTTGGCTACTCGCCGATTGCAATGGCCAAGAATTCCATCGGCATGGCGATTGCCTGCGAGGAATACGGAGCTAAGTTCTTCGCTAACGGTGCGACGCCCGGAGGCATTCTGGAGCATCCTGGTGTTGTAAAAGATCCGGATAAAGTACGCGACAGCTGGAACGCAGCCTTCGGCGGCAGCTCCAATTCCAACAAGGTGGCCGTGTTGGAGGAAGGCATGAAGTACACGCCTATCTCCATTTCACCTGAACAGGCACAGTTTCTTGAAACAAGGAAGTTCCAGATTGATGAGATTGCGCGTATCTTCCGCATTCCGCCGCACATGATCGGCGACCTTGAGAAATCGAGCTTTTCCAATATCGAGCAGCAGTCACTGGAATTCGTGAAGTACACGCTTGACCCATGGGTCTGCCGCTGGGAACAGTCGATGCAGCGGGCGCTCCTGACGCAGGATGAGAAAAAGGAATACTTCTTCAAATTCAATGTGGACGGCCTGCTCCGTGGCGATTACCAAAGCCGTATGAACGGTTATGCAACAGGCCGCCAGAACGGCTGGATGTCCGCCAATGATATCCGGGAGCTTGAAAACCTCGACCGCATTCCGGCAGAGGACGGCGGCGATCTGTATCTCATCAACGGCAACATGACAAAGCTCGCGGACGCAGGTATCTTTGCGGCTGCGGCACCTGCAAAGGAGGAACCGGATGAAACAGAAGAAGAACCACAAACAGAACCGGAGCAGCAGCCAGAAAACGGCAGCTCCCGGCACAAACGTAAGGAGGCATTATGACCAGAAAGTTTTGGAACTGGGTGCGAAACGAGGAACCGGACTCGTTCGGCAGCGAACGCACACTCTACCTCGACGGAGAAATTTCCGATGAGACGTGGTACGGCGATGAAGTAACACCCAAGCTTTTTAAAGATGAATTGAATGCAGGAGACGGGAACATCACCCTCTGGATCAACAGTCCGGGCGGTGATGTTTTTGCTGCCGCGCAAATCTACAACATGCTCATGGACTACAAGGGCAATGTCACGGTCAAGATTGACGCGCTTGCCGCTTCTGCGGCATCCGTCATCGCTATGGCCGGAACCAAGGTCTGTATGAGCCCCGTGGCCATGCTGATGATTCACAATCCGGCGACCATCGCCATTGGCGATACCGAAGAAATGCAAAAGGCCATCGACATGCTGTCAGAGGTCAAGGAATCTATTATGAACGCCTATGAAATCAAATCCGGGCTCTCCCGCGCGAAGATTTCAAAGCTCATGGATGCCGAAACCTGGATGAATGCCAAGGAGGCCAGGAAGCTCGGCTTTGCGGATGAGGTTCTTTTCGCTGGCGGTGAGAACCCGCTGCCGGAAGAAGACGACACCATAGAGATGCTTTTCTCCCGCAAGGCTGTCACAGATTCACTGCTCTCAAGGCTGATTCCAAAGAAAAAGCCGGAAGCAGATAAACACATGGTACCCGTTACCGATCTTGAGAAGCGCCTTTCGCTTCTCGCACATTAAAGGAGGATTTTTATTATGACTCAGATTATGGAACTTATGGACAAGAGAGCGAAGGCATGGGAAGCAGCAAAATCATTCCTGAATACACACTCTCAGAACGGCGGCATGGTTTCCGCAGAGGATGCCGCGACCTACGACAAGATGGAAAAGGAAGTCACTGACCTTACGCACGACATTGAGCGTCTGCAGCGTCAGGAAGAGATCGACAAGATGCTCTCCGCCCCGACCTCTGCTCCGCTTACCGGCAAACCCGGCGCGAAGAATGAACCGGACGACAAGCCCGGCATCGCTTCCAAGGCATACAAGGCGGCCTTCTGGAACAACATCCGCAAGCGCAACTACTACGACGTAAAGGATGTGCTGGAAATCGGCACTGACGCCAACGGCGGCTACCTTGTCCCGGATGAATATGAGAAGCGCCTGATTGAAGCCCTGCAGGAAGAGAACTTCTTCCGCACGATTGCAACGGTCATTCAGACCCAGAGCGGCACGCACACCATTCCGGTCGTTGCTTCCCACGGGACGGCGGCATGGATGGAGGAAAACGGCCTGTATCCGGAATCCGATGACACCTTCGACCAGATCAGCCTCTCAGCCTACAAGCTGGGCACGGCAATCAAGGTATCCGAGGAACTTATGAACGATTCCGTTTTCGATCTCGAGACCTACATTGCATCGGAGTTTGGCCGCAGGATCGGCGCTGCGGAGGAAGAAGCATTCCTCACCGGCGATGGCAGCAAGAAGCCGGAAGGCATCTTCACCAAGGTGGCGGCTACCAAAGGCGCGACCACAGAGATTACCGGGAGCACGGTTTCCTTTGACAACATCATGGATGTGTTCCACTCCCTGCGTTCCGTTTATAGGAGCAAGGCCATCTGGATTCTGAACGACACCACCATCAAGGCGCTCCGCAAGATTAAGGACAACAACGGCAACTACATCTGGCAGCCGTCCGTTGTCGTCGGTCAGCCCGACACGATTCTGAACCGTCCTTATAAGACTTCGATTTATGCGCCGGAGCTGGCTGCAGGCAATGTGCCAATTCTGTTCGGCGATTTCTCCTACTACTGGATCGCCGAGCGTCAGGGACGTTCCTTCAAGCGCCTCTCCGAGCTCTACGCGGCAAACGGCCAGATTGGCTTCCTTGCCTCTGAGCGCATCGACGGCAAGCTCATCCTGCCGGAGGCCGTGAAGGGACTGTCCGTCAAAGCCGGTGCCTGATTAAAATGGCAGCTAACGTAACCAGCCGTCTGCAGGGATTAGCCTTCCTGCAGGCGGCATCTTTTAAGGAGGCGGACGATGGAAGTAACACTTGAGGAAGCAAAAGCCTATCTCCGGGTCACCACCAGTGACGAGGACGAACTGATAAAAAGCCTGATTTCTGCGGCGACAAAGCAGGTACAGGACATCACAAGACAGTCCGACGAGGAGTTTATGGCAAACGAGGAAAAAGCCCTGATCCGCATCCGGGTGGCCATCCTTTACACCGTGGCCTATCTCTACGAGCACCGGGAGGAAGCCGACCACCATGCCCTCAACATGACGCTGCGCTCCCTTCTCTTTGGCAC
>CAZFPA010000133.1:0-4299 GCA_964520975.1 uncultured Selenomonadaceae bacterium
CTGAAAATTCATCCTGCGTACTTCTGGTCCAGTTATTTCGTGTACGATGTACTAGCAAGGGAGCCTTTTGTAAGCGTGGCTTTCCATATAGCATACCCCTTCAGCAACTTCCCATTTACCGCTCGCTTTTCCGCAAAAAACAAATGCTGCGGCCCCTGATGGTGCCGCAGCATGGTTTTACGCCGGCAGCAAGCCGCCGGGGTATTTATTTGTCGTAATCGTAGAAGCCCTTGCCCGTCTTGCGGCCCAGGTAGCCGGCCTGGACCATCTTGCGGAGCAGCGGGCACGGACGGTATTTTGGATCGCCGTAGCCATCGTAGAGCACTTCCATGATATAGAGCACCGTATCGTTGCCGATGAGATCGGACAGCGCCAGCGGGCCCATCGGATGGTTGAAGCCCAGCTTGATATCGTTATCGATATCGTCCCGGCTCGCTACGCCTTCCATGAGCGTGAAGATTGCCTCGTTGATCATCGGAATCACAATGCGGTTGCCTACAAAGCCCGGTGCGTCATTGACCTCGACCGGTGTCTTGCCCAGCTTTTCCGCCAGTGCCTTCACGGAGGCCGTGGTCTCCTCGCTCGTCGCGAGGCCCTTGATGACCTCCACCAGCTTCATGACCGGAGCCGGGTTGAAGAAGTGCATGCCGATGACCTGCTGCGGGCGCTTCGTAAAGGAAGCGATCATGGTCAGCGGCAGAGACGAGGTGTTGGAGGCCAGGATGGTGTGCTCCGGACAGAGCGCATCGAGCTGCTGGAATACATCCTTCTTGATTTTCTCATTCTCAATGGCCGCCTCAACCACGAGATCTACATCGCAGGCAGTCGAGCCAAGCTCGACCGTACCGGAAATGCGCGTGAGGATGGCTTCCTTCTCCTCCTCGGTGATCTTGCCCTTTTCCACCGAACGGGCCAGCCGCTTCGTGATGCCGGCAATGCCCTTTTCAACGAATTCTTCCTTTATGTCGCGGATCATGACCTCAATGCCGCCCTGCGCCATGACCTGGGCAATGCCGCTGCCCATCTGGCCGGCGCCGATAATCAGTACCTTTTTGATATCCATCGTGATTCCTCCCTCAGATTTTCTCTACGACCATTGCAAAGCCCATGCCGCCACCGATACAGAGCGTGGCGAGTCCCAGCTTTTTCTTCTCCGCCTCGAGGCTGTGGAGCAGCGTGACCAGGATACGGGCACCGCTCGCACCGATCGGATGGCCCAGGGCCACTGCGCCGCCGTGGATGTTCACCTTGTCCATATCGAATTTGAGCTCCTTGCCTACCGCCAGGAACTGCGCCGCAAAGGCCTCATTGGCCTCGATGAGGTCGAGGTCTTTCACCGCGAGCTTGGCCTTTTTCAGCGCCTTGCGCGTCGCCGGTACCGGGCCTACGCCCATGATAGCCGGATCGACGCCGCCAGCCGCGTAGGAGATGATACGGGCCAGCGGCTTCACGCCGAGCTTTTTGGCCTTTTCCGCCGACATGACGACCAGGGCCGCACCGCCATCGTTGATACCCGAGGCATTGCCCGCCGTGACTGTGCCGCCGTCCTTCTTGAAGGCCGGGCGCAGCTTGGCGAGTTTTTCCGGTGTGGAGTCTGCCCGCGGCCCCTCGTCCGTATCGAATACATACTCTTTCTTCTTGAGCTTTACCGTGATCGGCAGGATTTCTTTCTTGAACGCACCGGTCTCGATGGCCTTCAGGGCCTTCTGCTGCGAAGCGTAGGCCAGTTCATCCTGCATTTCCCGGGTGATGCCGTATTTTTCTGCGACATTCTCCGCCGTGATACCCATGTGATAGTCGTTGAAAATATCCCAGAGGCCATCGTGGACCATGATGTCCGTGAGCTGCACATTGCCCATGCGGCAGCCCCAGCGGGCCTTATCTGTCGCATAGGGGGCATTGCTCATGCTCTCCATGCCGCCGGCCACGATTACGTCCGCGTCGCCGGCTAAAATGGCCTGCGCCGCGAGGGCGACGGCCTTGAGGCCGGAACCGCAGACCTTGTTGACTGTAAAGGCCGTGGTCTCCACCGGAAGCCCCGCATGGATGGCCGCCTGGCGGGCCGGGTTCTGGCCGAGGCCGGCCTGCAGCACATTGCCCATGATGACCTCATCCACTGCCCCAGGCTCTACCTTTGCCCGCTTCAAAGCCTCGGTGATGACTGCCGAACCGATCTCCACTGCCGACAGGGGCGCCAGGGAGCCGTTAAAGGTACCAATGGCTGTTCTTACTGCACTTGCTATGACAACTTCTCTCATATCTATACACTCCTTTAGCGGTTTTTGAATTCCGGTTTGCGTTTTTCGACGAAGGCGGTCATGCCTTCCTTCTGATCCTCGGTTGCGAAGCAGAGGCCGAAGACCTCGGCTTCATAGGCGATGCCGTTTTCCAGCCCCGCCTCAATGCCGCGGTTCACCGCAGCCTTTGCGAGCTGCACGGCAGCCGCAGAGCGCTTCATGATACGGCCGGCCAGCGCTTTGGCCGCTTCCATGAGCTCCTCCGGCGGCACGACCTTATTGACGAGGCCGATGCGATAGGCTTCCGCCGCATCGATCATGTCAGCGGTGAACAAAAGCTCCTTGGCCCGGCCCTTGCCTACGAGGCGCGGCAGGCGCTGCGTCCCGCCAAAGCCCGGCGTGATGCCGAGGCCGGTCTCCGGCTGGCCGAATTTGGCCTTTTCCGAAGCGATACGGATATCGCAGGCCATCGCGAGCTCGCAGCCGCCGCCCAGCGCGAAGCCATTGACCGCCGCGATTACAGGCTGCGGCAGGTTCTCGAGCTTCGTGAATACCGCCTGGCCCTTCTGTCCCCAGGCCCGTCCGGCAATGGCGCCGAGCGGACGCATCTCCGTGATGTCCGCACCGGCCACAAAGGATTTTTCACCGCCGCCCGTGACGATGACCACCTGGATTTCAGCATCGGCCGCGATCTCATCCAGCAGCGCATCGAGTTCCTCTACGGTCGCGGCGTTCAGCGCGTTCAGCGCCTTGGGCCGGTTGATGGTCACATAGCCAATGCCATTTTCCTTGGAAAACAAGAGATTTTCATACGCACGCATCTGTCCAGCCCCCTCAAATTTTTTCCTGGCGAAGCTTCCGGAACTCTTCTGTCAACAGCGGCAGAATCTCCAGCACATCGCCTACCACACCGTAATCCGCCACCTTGAAGATCGGAGCCTCCGGGTCCTTGTTGATCGCGATGATCACATCCGATGAGGTCATGCCAGCCAGATGCTGGATGGCTCCGGAAATGCCGCAGGCCACGTAGATCTTCGGTGCCACAGTCTTGCCGGTCTGCCCGACCTGGTGCAGCGCATCGATCCAGCCCGCATCCACGATCGCGCGGGAAGCGCCGACCATGCCCCCCATAGCCTCGGCAAGATCCTCGACGAGCTTGAGGTTCTCCTGGCTGCCCAATCCACGGCCGCCGGAGACAACGATCTGCGCCTCCTCCAGATTGCAGGAGCCCGTGCAGGCATCGATGATCTGCAGGAATTTCGTGCGGATATCCGCCGCGCTGATCTTGCCAGAAACCTTGATGCGCTCGCCTGTGCGGCCCGCGACCCGTTCCGGCTTCTTGAATACGTTCGGCCGGACGGTCCCCATCTGCGGACGATGATCCGGGCAGAGAATCGTCGCCATGATATTGCCGCCAAAGGTCGGACGCGTCCAGGCAATGAGCCCTGTGGCCTCATCGATGCCCAGGCCCGTGCAGTCCGCCGTCAGGCCGGTGCCGATGCGGCAGGCAATACGCGGTCCGAGATCCCGGCCATCGTTGGTTGCCCCGAAGAGCATGACGGAAGGCTTGTAGGTCTTGATGAGATCCTCGCAGGCGGCCGTGTAGGCGTCTGTGGTATAGTGCTGATATTCCGGCCCCTCGATTGTATAGGCGATATCCGCGCCATAGGCAAAAGCCTCCTGCGCCAGCGCCCCGGCATTCTCACCGATGAGCACCGCCGCCAGCTTTTCTCCGAGGCCGTCGGCGAGCTTGCGCCCCTGTCCCAGGAGCTCCAGCCCCACGTTCCGGAGCTTGCCGCCCGCGATCTCCATATAGACCCAGACATTTTTATAGTCGGCCTTGTTGATTTCCACCTTTTTTTCTTCCTCGACCCGCAGGATTGCCCCTACCGGGCAGACATCCACACAGGCACCGCAGGCCGTGCAGGCGGCCGTGTTCTTCGCCTTGCCGTCCTTTATCTCAATGGCTCCGAAGGGGCACTGCGCCTCGCAGGCTCCGCAGCCAACACATGCATCCGTAAATTGAATTGCCATTTTTCCATCCCCCCGTCAAACGATTTTG
>CAZFPA010000134.1:0-4274 GCA_964520975.1 uncultured Selenomonadaceae bacterium
GCGGACAGCCCACAGCCACTCAAAAAGAGCGTCATGGCCCCCGCCCCACTGATACGCAGAAATTCTCTTCGATTGATCTGCATAGTCTTCGCTCCCTTCCTGCATGCGCAGACCGGATTCCTTCCTACATCTTTATTCTAGGCAGTTTTCCCAAGAAAAGAAAATGCTTATTTGTTTTCAACTTCCATGCCTCATATGTATTTCACAGAAAATTATGTCTTTTGCCCCCCCCCTGTCAGGCATCGACGCGATAGAAAAAGAGGGCAACGCCCGTACGTTGTCCTCTTGTCTCCACCTATCAGCCTATATAATTTTAGAGATTCAAAAACGTCATCTCTGACTCGACCTCTGGCGGCAGTGATGTCGTTGTTGACAAAATCTTTCGCGTAAAAATATCCAGCGACCGTTTTTTTGCCTCCTGCCGGATGCTCCAACGCTCCATAAGCGGCTGATATTGCGGTTTTGCCGCCATCGCATCCCGATATTTCGTCGAGAACGTGCAATATCGGAACAGTATGTCCCGAGCGACCTTGTTGAGCCGCGGCAGCCCAAAGGCCTCATTGTTGATATACATCTCGTATTCCGCGACAAACACATTCTTGTAATTGTTGTGCTGCTTCTGCAGGAAAAGCTTCAGACTCTCCTTCTTCTCACTGGAGAGATCGCGGTTCTTCCGATAGAACTGCAGGTAGCTGCCATATTCCGCCGTAAGCGAAGGCTCCGTGACATCGTTGTAATATACCCCCTGTACCCGGCGGCACATCTCCCATCTGAACTGCGCACACATTTTCACAATCGTCTCATCCATATCCGCCGTATGGAATATAGACAGTACCATGTGCGCCGGAGTTGCCCGCCGGCGGCCTTCGATTTCCTGCCACATAAGCCCGCGATTGCCGCAATTCGGCATCAATATGATATACGGAAGTATTTCCACATTGTAGTCAAAACGGTTGATCTGCAGCTCTGGATAGGATACGAACGTCGGCCGGTAAAAACAGCCAAAATCAATATCTCTGACCCGGTCAATCGCATCACGCACCCGTTTTGGGCTGGCAAAGCAGGTCTCCAGCGGCTTCACAACCGCTCCCGCATAGAATACCGGCACAAAGGAGTAAATACTTCCATGCGTGATCGCGCTGGCCGAAGTAACCATGTTGCTCAATTCGAAGTGAACCATTGCCTTCCTGTCATCCAGCAGCGAATCCGCCTGCTCCTGCGTCATCGCTGACACGCGCACCTGGTCTTTTAAATAGTCCGGCCAATCGGTATCCAATTGATTTTTCGAGGGCAGGACCTCACCATTGTAGATCTTACAAAGCCAGTCATAGACGGACAACACACGCCCATCCGGGTCATCCTCCCACAACAGGGCATACTTATACAGCGCCGCCGTATTGGCGGTTCCAGCCAGTTCCTCATCTACAAAGCCGAACAGGAAGAACATCCGGACCTCAATCGGTATTTCAGCTACCTCGCGGCTTTTATAAAAAGCCTCTTCGTAGATAAAGTAGAACCTCTCCGCGATACTGTGCCGGAGCTGCTTCATTTCAGCGGATTTTTCCTTCTGATTGGGAACCTGCATGAATGCCTGAACATCCTTTTTAAAGGCCTCCGCTACCTCACGATCCACACCGGCAAAAGCCAGGATCGTATTCATGGCATTCTGGATGGACGGAATATTCCCGCTGCCGGCTTCCGTAGCTTCCTGCCGCTTCGCGTGGTCCAATTTCGCCTTCTGCGTATAGTATTCCTTGACGAAGGCATCCGTGCTCTCCTTCGTCGCCAGGATATAATCGGTCACCTGCCCAATCTGCTCCTGGATATCCTGCATCATCCCCGCGCTCTGCATAAGAGCACTGATACAAAAACTGATATCCGCAGTATAATAGCTTTTCCGCAGGAACTCCTCCTGCTCCGCGCAGGCCCGGCAGAGATCCGACTGCCAGCCGGACAGCATCCCCGGCTGTTCTGGCGAAACCAGTGACACGATCGAATCATATTGCTCCGGTGGAATCATGAGCTTGGCACATATATCCCGATAATCCTCATAATCCGCCTTCAAATTCAAATACAGCGCACAGCCATCCTCATAAAAAGAAGAAAGAATATCCAAAAATCTGTTGAGCACCGCCATATTCGCCGATGCCATGACAGGCGCAATCGCCGGATTTGACTGTACCGTAGTAACCAGATCATCCTCGCAGGTATAATCATAAGCAAAGAGGATACTGTCCTCGCTGGCTGTATAATCATAGTGATAAGGCTCTCCCGCCGGGTGAAAGGCTCCCAGTATCGTTCCCTGATCCGCCTGCAGCGTAATATCGGCCCCATCCGATATGGATATACTTCCCCTTAAAAGAATTTCCAGCGTACTGACACTGTCATCCTTCCGATGCAGTACCTGGCCTTTTGAAACCGTAATTTTTCCCATTCTATCATACCTCTAATAAAATTAAACTCTCCTTGTTAATATACGGCTAATTTCTTTAAATTCCTCTTTTAAATCCACGTACCTGCTATATTAATCATATAGCCCTATCCCACCCGTTACTACAATACTACGCTGCGGCATGCAATACTACCCGCAGCGTAATCCGAGCTTCAGTTTTCACTCGGCCTGCTCCGTAGCGGCCTATCCCTTTCCGATAAAATTTTAGCAGCAACTTCCCTTACGCCTTCGATACCACGATCAGGCGTGCAGTGATTTTCTTACCGGGAAATTAAAATACGTATCCGGGAATGGTTCTTGGTGCAAAGTGAAATGCCACCATTCCTCTGCCAGGCCCTGAAAACCGTGCCGTACCATGACATTGTGCAGGAATCGCCGATTCTCCTGCTGAACCGGGCTGATTCCACCATACGCATAATGCGAGCGTTCCCCAAAATAATCGAAATGCTCACCGACATCCAGTTCCTGCCCGGTCTTCATATTTACCAGGGTCATATCAATCGTGCTGCCGCGAGAATGGCTGCTTTGCTTTGCCACATATCCCAGCTCGAACACGCGGCTCTTATCTGTCGTTGGATAAAAATACGGCTTCATCCGAACATCTTTCACATCAGCACCCCAGCGGATGAAATGATCCACAGCCCGCTGCGGACGATAGGTATCATAAATCTTGATCACATAGCCAGCCGCCCGGAATTCTGCTGCTGCATCCTTCAATGCCGCCGCGGCCTCACGGGTCATCAGCGCCACGGGTTCCTCATATCCATCGATATGACTGCCCACAAAATTGTACGCACTGTAGTAACGGATTTCCTGCAGCACATCAGGAATCTCATCCGACACTGCCACAAAATCACTCGAATCCATCGGATCTGCTGCCTTTGCTTCTCCCCATGGTTCCACAAGGATCACCGCAAACAAAATTGCCATAAATAACGAAAGCCATCGATTCTTACCCATGATAACACCTTCCTCTCTGATTTTTGCTATACAAATTTTTCGACACAAAAGCACGATTCCCGCCCAGCAGCCTCCTACCGCTTTTTCTTTCCTTCCCCCTGCACAATCTGATAGCTTGCATCCACCAGCTGCATGATTTTTGTATCAGAAACACTATCATTCAACAAAATAGATATCCAATTTTTCTTGTTCAGATGATAGGCCGGATAAATTCCCACGATTCCAAGCAAGGCTTCTCTTTCATCCGGATGGACCTTGACATTCAAAACATCGATTTTCCCCTCGCCCGCCGTGATTTTCGCCTGTTCGACATACATGATGATACCAAACCACTTCTGATTCTGCTGATTGCGAAAAACGCCATGCTGCGGCGCACTTTTCCATAAGAACTCCGGTCGCGTACCATATTTTTCCTGTATCAGAGCGGCGATGCGATTCGCCTGCGCTGTGGAAAAGTCATCGTCGACATAGCAATGCTGCCGCACCGCCTGCAGAACCTGCCCATAGGCCTCACGCACCTTGCCTACAAAGGCTCCGTCCATCCCTTCGATCCAGATATTTCGATATGCGTCGCCCGTCATTGTTTCGAAGATTTCTCCGTGCAGCTGCCCGGAAAAAGAGAGAAAGAGCTCCACCCGGAACTCTTTGTCCAAAATATCCACTCGATAACGATAGCCCTGCGCCGTCTTTTTAAACCCATACGCCAGCAATCGCTGAATATCCAGATGCGACCGCTCAAAAACCTTACTTTCCAGATCGATCATACTGCCTTCATCCTCCGCCTTCCATATATGTCCTGCCTGTACCCTTCGCGTGATACCTGCAGCCGACTATTTCGGTGCTCGCAATTCATCAAACATGG
>CAZFPA010000135.1:0-4189 GCA_964520975.1 uncultured Selenomonadaceae bacterium
ACGGGGCGTAGCCCAGCTTGGTAGAGCGCTTCCTTGGGGTGGAAGAGGCCGTGGGTTCAAATCCCGCCGCTCCGACCATATTACGATATTTATTGGGCTAGAGAGTTTCGCGAATACAATTCGTGGAGCTCTCTTTTTTATTGCAACGATGCCGCCGGCAACAGACTACCGCTCAATCCTGCGGGCTGCGGCGCCGTGCCAGCATAAACCAAAGAGAAATCCCCACGGAAAAAAGGGTCGCCCAGCCAATGAAGAGATACAACACACCGATTGCCGCAGCACTGCCGGCGGCCAGAAGCTTTTCCCCACGGCTGGGAAGCAGCCGTACCGCGGCCGTCATACCCAATACATAAATGAGCAAAAAGTTTGCACAGGGAACATTCATCAGCGTCTGCAGATCAAAGGAAAGGCTATAGCTCAGCAGCAGCACGAGCAGCGCTATGGGCAGAAAAGCCAGCAGCGCCCGATGCGGCGTCTGAAAGCGCGGATGCAGCACGGCAAAAAAGCGGGGCAGGCCGCCTTCTCTCGCCTGCGCATAAATGAGTCGGGAAAAGCCCGCCACATAGATATGGATGGGACAGTAGCAGGCCAGGCAGCCCAGGAAAGAAATGAGCACGACCGCCCCGGTCCCAAAACGGAAGGCAATAAGCTGGAGCAGCGCCGTCAGCGGCTCCCCCATGAGGTATACGCCTGTCCCTACCGTCACGAGAGAAACAGCCACATACAAAAAATTGATAATGACCGCTGACAAGGCCAGGCTGCGGGGAATATCCCGCGCAGGATTCTGGAATTCCTCTGCCAGGAAGCTGACCATCTCCCAGCCCGTAAAAGCAAAAAAGGTCAGTGCGGAGGCCTGCAGCACAGGAACCCAGCCCTGCGGCGCGAGCGGCTGAAATGCGCTCCACTGCAGGTGCGAAGCCCCGGAAACAATGGCCGCCGCCAATACCAGCAGGATAAAGCCTACGACCAGTACCTGTACCCGGCCGGCGAGCTGTATGCCCCGGCAATTGAGGAGAATCGCCAGCCCGATCATGGCCCCCGCGCACACATGGATGCCCAGTGAACCCCACTGGAAATAGCTGCCCAGGTAATTTGCTCCAATGAGCGCGGTAATGGGCATGCCAAAGGGCAGTGCGGTCATCATCAGCAGTCCGAGCCAACGGCTGTACGCCTCGCCCAGCCCCTGCTGTACGTATTTTGCCATGCCGCCCGCATCGGGGAAGCGCACGGCCAGCCGCCCGATAATAAAAATCATCGGCAGCGTCAGGAGCCCCATGAGCACCCAGCTCAGCACCGAAGCCGGCCCTGCCATAACGGCGGTGATTGCCGGCAGTACCATGATGCCGGCCCCCAGCACCGCGCCAGTCGTCATCGCCGCCCCCGAAACCACCGTGAGGCTTTTTCTCAAATGCACCGTTTCTTCCATATGAACCAACCTTTCTGACTTGCATCCTTAGTGACTTTATCTTATCATGGACATAAGCCTTTGAAAAATTGATTATTTAGTATGTATTCATCGGAATTTCCGATAGATAGGAGCCACCCATGCAGATAAAAAATCTCGCGGCCTTCCTGGCCGTTGCCCGCACCCTGAATTTCAGCACGGCCTCCCGGCAGCTGAACTACGCACAATCAACGGTTTCCGAGCAGATACGCAGCCTCGAAACCGAGCTGAGCACCCAGCTGTTTGAACGCATCGGCCGCCGCGTCTTTCTGACCGAAGCCGGGAAAAGCCTGCTGCCGCTCGCGGAGAAAATGGTCTGGAGCGAGGAAAACATCCGCCGCCTGTTCCAGGAACAGGGCAGCATCGCCGGCAGCCTGCTCATCGGTGCCTCGGAAACGCTCTGCGCCTTTTGGCTGCCGCCGCTGCTCAAGGAATACTGCCAACGCTATCCAGCCGTCGAGCTTTGCATCAAGGTCGGCTACTGCACGGATTTTCCTGAATGGCTGGCCCAGAACCATATCGACACGGCCTTCAGCCTGCATGACGAAAGCTGCTCTCCCCATATACGCCAGCGCATCCTGCTGCACGGCCGCACCGTTTTCATCGCCGCACCAGACCATCCGCTCGCAGGCCGGACCGCATTGCCGCTCACTGCCCTGGACGGGCAGCCGCTGCTGCTGCCCGAGGGCGAAACCGGCTATCCGATGGAGCTCAAGGAACTGCTCCGGCAGCATGGCATCGCCACCACTACCATCCTGGAATTCGGCAGCCTCGATGCCATCAAGCAATGCGCAAAAAACGGCCTCGGTATCTCCCTGCTGCCGGAAATCGCGGTAAAAGATGAGCTGGCCCGCGGCGAGCTTGTCACCTTCTCTGTGGCCGAGGTGTCCATCCCGCTGCAGGCACAGATGCTTTTCCACAAGGATAAGTGGCTCTCCCCCCAGCTGGCCGCACTGGAAGCCTTTATTTCCGAAAAGCTCGCGACACAAAAAGAGCCGGACAGCGTCCCCAACGGAGGGACACTGCCCGGCTGACAGCCCTTATAGCCAGGCCTCAAAGGCATCGATATCAAGAATACGGATTTTCTTCCCCTGGACAGCCAGAATACCTTCCGACTGCATGGCGCTGAGCTCACGGGACAGGGAAGGGCGCGTTGCCGCAAGCAGCGCCGCGAGTTCCTCACGGCCGGTCGCCAGCTCGATCTCGCCCTGCTCCGCCCCGAGCTGGAACAGATACCGTGCGATCTTGCCGCGCAGTGAGCCGCTCGCCAGCACCTTCAGGCGATTATTCATGAAATACGCCTTGCCCGCAAAGATCCGCAGCAGATTCTGCTGCAAAAGCGCCGACAGCGGCCCGGCCGACCCCTGCAGCGAAAAGAGCTCGCTGGAAATCTCCAGTACCTCCGTCTCACGCACCGCCTCCGCGTACATATCATAGGCCCGCTTGGCGATAAACAGATAGATCTCGCCAAACATATCACCGGGCCGCTCAATATCCGCAATGAGGATCTGCCGCCCGGACAGGGTGTCCTTCTGGATGCGGATCTGCCCGGACAGCAGGATGAACAGCTTTTCCGGCACATCGCCGTCATGGAATACGATTTCGCCCTTATGGTACTTTGCCCGGCGGGCCGTTCCCTGCGCGAGCAGCTCCCGGAGGGCCTGCTCGGAAAAGCCCGCGGCCAGCTGGCTCTGCTTCAGGGCTTCGATATATGCCTGCTGCATGGCAGTGCTCCCTTCTCCGCGGCCTGAGTCATCCTCAGTTCCCGCAATGCCTATTCCTGAACGAGAATCCGGTCGATCTCCGCGATGTACATCGTATGATAATCGCCATCGGCATACCACTTCGCATTGCTTTCCTTGTCAATGAAGCTCTCCGCGTTGAATTCCTGCGCATAGAGCTTTTTGCAGAGCAGCGTGATCTTCGCTTCCGCAAAATACATGCGGCCCGCATCCTGCAACGGTGTGAGGTCCGCCTTGGCAATCTTGTCCTCATCCCGCCCGGACACCGAACCGAAATAGCTCATCATTTTCCGCCGCTCCTCGCCGAACACGGACAGGGAAAAGCCTTCGGCTCCATCGATGAATTCCTTCGTATAGCGCTGGGGACGGATCACAATAAAGGCCACATTCTTGCCCCACATGACGCCGAGCCCACCCCAGGACGCAGTCATTGCATTGGCACGGCCATCCTTCTGTGCTGTCACGAGCAGCCAGTCCTTGCCGATCGTCTTAAAGGGGCTGTAGGCGAATTCCTCCGCCGAAATTTCCTTGTATGCCATTTGAATTCCTCCTAAAGTACTCAGATATATCCTTATTTTAAGTTGTTTCCGAAAGAAAAGCAATTCTGTATTCCTATCAATTTTCCCTACTTATCCACAGTTTTGCCGGGGATATCTTTCTTTTTCTGTGGATAAGTCTGTGGTTTTTGTCGTTTATCCACAGGTTTTGTTTTCAATCCGGGGAAAAAAGCAGCCGACAGGTGCGTCCTTTCCCTCTCCGAAAAGTTTTCTGTGTTCCAGAGGATTTTTTTCTGAAAACCAGACCGTTCCCAACCAAAAATGCGCTATAAATAAAAAAATTGGTGATTTTTTCCAAAACAAAAAGCCCTGCCATATCGACAGGACTCCGGCTATCCATCAGACAGACGGACAGTTATGATAAAATTTGGTGCTCGGACTGGGACTCGAACCCAGGACCCCCGCCATGTGAGGGCGATACTCTAACCGGCTGAGCTATCCGAGCA
>CAZFPA010000136.1:0-4183 GCA_964520975.1 uncultured Selenomonadaceae bacterium
CTTTATCCAGCACAGCACTGTGCCGCCCGGCCAGCATCTCGGTAAGATGCACAAGAAGTCCAAAGCCCGTGACATCCGTGCAGGCATGCGTCCGATATCTGCGCACGATTTCCGAGGCATATTTATTGAGCGTGCTCATTGAGCGTACGGCGAGCTGAAAATCCTCGTCTGCAGCCTCGCCCAGCCTTGCTGCCGTACAGACAATGCCGACGCCCAGCGGCTTGGTCAAAAGCAGCAGATCACCTGTCCGGCAGGTATTGTTCGCAAGGATCCTCTGCGGATGGATGACCCCCGTGACCGACAGCCCGTATTTCACGCCCTTGTCCGCAAGCGAATGACCTCCGGCAAGCACCCCGCCGGCTTCGTGCACCTTCTCACTGCCTCCCTGCAGGATGCGGCCCAGGATATTCAGGTCCATCTGCTCCGGGAAGCAAACAATGTTCAACGCTGTCCGCACCTCGCCGCCCATCGCATACACATCGCTCAATGCATTGGCCGCGGCGATCTGCCCGAAGGTATACGGGTCCTCAACCATCGGCGGGAAAAAGTCCAGCGTCTGAATCAGGGCAATTTCCGGCGTAAGCGCATAGACAGCTGCATCATCCGAGCCATCATAGCCGATCAGAAGCCTCGGGTCTTCCTTCTTCGGCAGCTTGCTGAGCACGCGTGCGAGCACGCCGGGCCCGAGCTTGGCGGTACAGCCTCCCCCCTGGCAAAAAACGATTTCTTCTGGTTTTGCCATGCGAAACCCTCCTCATAAAAGCAGCTCATGGATACCTGCTGCCTGAATCTTCTCCTTCTGCAGAAGCTGCATGAGCTCTGAGCGCGCCTCAGGGGGCGCACACCAGGCAAGTCCGCAGCCTGCATCGATGACCGGCGGCAAAGGAATGATGCGCCCGGCAGCCCCGGCAGCTTTCGCACAGGCTTCCATCTTCATCGCCTGCGTCGTTGCCGCAAAGGCAATCACCAGCTTTTTCACGCGTATACGCGCCATATCCCCGCCTCCTTTTCTTTTCTCTTTTATAGTTTCCGCAAAATTTCCAAACTTCCTGCTTTTTCCCAAGTTTTTATCCAACAAAAGGGGACGGTTCTGTTTTGCAGCAAAACAGAACCGTCCCCTTTTTGCACCCTTTTTGCAATTTTACTTTTTATGCCAGTTTAAACAATCTCTCCGCATTGCCATGGAAAATAAGCTCACGCTGCTCTGCTGTGATGTCCAGCTGCTTGACGAAATCCACGCCAGAGGACATCCAGCCGTAGACGACCGGGAAGGAACTGCCGAAAAGCAGATGGTCTGCACCGCAGACTTCGACTGCACACTCGACCTGGGCCTTGCCCCAGGAAGCCGGATGCGTCATATCATAGTAGATGTTGTTCGCAAGATAGCTCTGGATGCGGTCAGCCTCTGTCGTATCGAAACGAGCCAGTACCTCATTCTTTTTCGACTTATGCGGTGTCGTGAGCTGCTGGCTTGCGAACCAGTTGCCGCCGAACATCGTATGGATGAATTTCAGGTCCGGGAATTCTTCGAACATACCGCTGAAAAGCTCACGTCCAAGGGCCGTCGCCTGATCGACCACGCGGCCGAACTCACGGCGCAGATTCGTGAACTCATAAAGGGACTGCCAATAGACCGGCAGCGGCGTATGATGTACGATAACCGGCACCCCGGTATCGTTGAGCACCTTCAGATATGGCTTGAATGCCTCGTCATCCAGATAGAGCTGACCATAGTGGCACGCGAGCTGCACACCGACCATGCCGAGCTCCTTGATGCAGCGCTCCAACTCGTAAAGATTCTCTTTGCCGCCCCAGGGCGGCAGCACCGCGTTCGCATAAAGCCGTCCATTCGAGCGCCTGCACATATCCGCTGCATTATCGTTCACGATTTTGCAGGTATCCAGCCGCAGCCATTCCTGCCAGACCGGCACGCGCAGCAGTCCCTTGTCCACGCCAGCATCATCCATGGCCCGGAGCTTCGCTTCCAGCGAATAGTCCCCCTCGACATAGTCTAGATTATGATAGCCCTGCGGCTTCTCCAAAATCAGATGCTGCTTGCCGTTCTCCATTTTTTCCAGCGTCGCGATCTCGCCAAAGCCGCGCGGTGCCGTCGACAAAAATCCGTCCATCATTTTTTCATTCGTAAAAAGGTCCTCTGGTAAATGATGCATATTGCAATCAATAATCATCTTAATCATCCTCCATATTTCATTGACAACTAAATAGTAGCATTATTTTGTTGCTATTGCAACTATATTTCGGAAATAAAAAACCGCATTCAGCGGTTTCCTATTTCCGATAGGGGACAGCCGTGATCCGGCACAGCAGAGCTCTTTGCCACGAGTACAGCAAAGACAATTCCCGCCAGCAGGATCAGGGCACTGGGCAGCACCGCAGCCGTCCAGGCACTGCCTGCGGTAATCCGCCCGAACAGCGGCATCGCAGCCAGATTGGCAGCGCTCTGCATGAGTGCGATGATCCCCATGCCGATACCGGTAAACGCGCGGTTTTCCATGACCTGCGGCACGAGTGCAAAAACCAGCGCACAGGTGAAGCCCGTCACAAAGCCTACGGCAATAAGATACGGCGTCAAAACGGCCTGCGGCACCAAAAAGCCTGCGGTATAGATGACCGCCGAAAGCACTGCGCAAAGAATGAGCAGCAGCCAGCGGCGGCTCGTCTTCGTGAGCAGCCAGCCAGCGAAGATCCCGCCAGGCGCGCTCCAGAGAAAGCCCATGCTCGCCGCACCATTCGCGGCTGCCTGCGAATAGCCGAAGGCCTCAGCGAAATACGTCGGCGCCCAGGTCAGGAAGCCAAGGCTGCCCAGCATCATGAAGAAAAAGGAGGCGCCCAGGAGCCAGATTTTCCTGCTGTGCAGTCCCTTCGCCGCAAAATGCGTCCAGGAGCCCTGCGGACTGCCTGGCCTGCCCTGCTTTTTCCCAAGCCCCTGCGGCCTTTGCACCAGCAGCAGATACGGCAGCAGCACCGCGATTGCCAGGAAGCCGCCAACCCACCAGCTGCCGCGCCAGCTGCCGAAAAAGCCTGTGACCGGCTGGGAGATATTATAGGCCAGAGCACTGCCGATGGGGTACCAGGTCGCCCAGATACCCATGGGCAGACCGATCTCCTCCGGCGCAAAATACATCGCGATGACCGCAGGCGCCACAACGGAAATCAGGCTCAGGCCCGTACCCTCGATGACCCTTCCGGCCAGCAGCATCGCGCCGGATTCCGCCGCCCCGCCCACGAGACAGCCCAGCACGATACAGCTGAGTCCTGCAGCCCCGCTGGCCTTTGGTCCGAAACGCCGCAGAAGCAGGGCCGCCGGCAGCGCCAGCACAATGCCCATGAGCGCAAATACCGACATGAACCAGCCGGCTTCCGCCGCCCCCACGCCGAACTCTGCCATGAGTCCGCTCATGAGCGGCGGCACTTTATATTGATTCAGGATCACCACAACACTCGCCAGATAAACGACAAGCACGATGAGCCAGCGTCTGCTTTTCATCATGAATCCTCCCCTTCTCTGTTGCTATTGCAACTATCTATCGCTTTCTTTATCTCTGAGAACAGTATAGAAAAGAATTGTGACAAAACTATGACGAAAAACGCACAAATTTGTAAAAAAAACGCACAGGCGGGCAAAACAGCCCTGCTCTGTGCGAATGACACCATGACTATGCGGCAATAATGCGCAGGATCGTACCTGCCTTAATCTCCGGCATTGCCTTTTTTTCTACATAAATCGTCCCGGGAAGCTCCGGCTCGGTAAGCCCGCTGAGACTGATGCTGCAATGCCCGAGCCCGCCCAGCGTGACGGGAACCTCGCTGCCGACTGCCGTAATGAGGAACTCTTCCTCATCAATGCAAAGCTTCTGCCCTGCCTCAATCCTGCCCTGAATGGGATTGACGCTCACCGAGTAGCAGTAATCCTTCAATTCCGCCGGCGCGTCATCACCAAAAATAATGAACAAACCTGCTTCTTTGAATTCGCCGACGCAAGCACCTAATGCCTTTACCTGATTTTCATAAATAACCTTCATTTCCATTGACCCCCAGACAAATTTACCTTCTAAAAATAAAAACAGCCTCTCATGTTTTCGCATCCTATCGACTCGGTACTATACCAAAACATCAAAGGCTGTTATCCAGCAGCCGGAAAGCATCCTGCCCCCCGGCTGCT
>CAZFPA010000137.1:0-4155 GCA_964520975.1 uncultured Selenomonadaceae bacterium
CTCCTGCATATGCAAAGGATTCGTCGTTTTCGGGAAAATAATATTTCCTTCCTGAATATGCCAGCGCAACATAATCTGCACTGCTGTTTTGCCATATTTATCTGCTAAATCATTAAACAAAGGCTCCTGTATCAAGCCCTTATCGCCATGCCCGATAGGGTATCAGCATTCCAATACGGTTCCATAAGGTTCAATTCGCCTCCATAATCTATTATCAAATTAACCTTCTTTATCTAAGCGTTTCAATACTTTTGCCGGGCAGCCGCCAACCACTGTATTCGATGATACATCCTTTACTACCACTGCTCCGGCAGCTATAATAGCATTTTCTCCGATGGTAACTCCCGGTAAAATAACAACGCGGGCACCAATCCATACATTATCCTCAATCCTGACTCTCTTGCAGCATAGGATATTCCGATTGTCTGAATCATGATTATCGATCACAATCGTTACCTGCGGGCCAATCTGTACGTTATTTCCAATCTCAATACCGCCAATTGCCATTACAGTAAGACTATGATTGATAAAAACATCATGGCCAAGTTTAAAATTGCAGCCAAAGTCAATCTGCACCGGCGTGAAAATATCTGAATGCCCTTGAAGCGGTGCCTGCAAAAGTTCGGCAAGAAGTGCTTTCCGCTTTCCAACGTTTAGTGGTGACAGCTGATTCAGCTGAAAACTCAACTCATTGCTCCGCTTCAATTCCTCTATAGCTTTTCCATACTCCGCTGACATCATATCAACCGCCTCGCCGCTCCTGAGTCTATCCATTATATCCCGCATCTTTTCACCTCCATTGTATATCTACAAACCCATTAAGTAACTACAGTTGCTTTTCTCTTTTAAATGAAGTATATTAAAAATATAAGAAGAAAACAATGGACAAATTTCTGAAAAACGTTACAAAAGCAACCCATTCTGCAGAACCGTTACTTTTCTGCCTATCTCTACAAAAATACAAAGGAGACGGTCTTTATGATTCTTACTGGTTCGGAAGATATTCGTGTAAAAAAAACCATGATCTCTATTCGAAATGCTTTTTGCGATATGATCTGTGAAATGGATTATGAACGAATTACGGTTAAAGAATTATGTGAACGAGCCATGATCAATAAAAAAACCTTTTACACCTATTATTCAGTCTTGGATGATCTGCTCTGCGAAGTGCAAGAGTCCTATTCTGCCCCATTTATTGCAGAAGTCGGTACCTATAAACTTCCTGATGATATTGAAAGGCTTATCCGGCAATTCTTTGAATTCTCCGCCCGACAAGATGAAGCTTACGAAAAAATCACCTGTTCCGTCAGCTATCAAAGCATTCGCAATAAGATGATTGATACTGTCATGCTGCAAAGTTCCGGCAGTAAGATGCCGGTCATCTTTCCAGAGCTAAATGATTTTCAAAATAATTTAATCTATCATTTTTGGCATAGAACCGTACTGATGGTATATAAAGGCTGGATTGAAGATCATAAACGAACCTCCCTTGAAGATATCATTAAATTTACAAATGACTTAATCCTAAATGGAATTAAAATTTTTATTTAAGACTAACACGTCTTACCAGCGCCATTATAAACAAAATAAACTATAAAAAAAGGACCTGCCGAAGCAAGTCCTGAAAGTCTCTATGCGCAGACCATTTTATTTTTCTATGAGAAACGATTGCTCTAACAGCGCCGCAAAATCTTCAACATAATCCTTTACCGTATCCGCTTGCCAAAAAGCATAATACTGCCTTTGCAGCTGCTTCCCATTCTGGAAAACAGGCACATACCCCACCATATTCTCCCTTGGATAAGGTTTACCTAGGAATTCAACTGGCATAAAGCCTCGGCCAGATACCACCATCAGATGTGCTTCCTCCAGGCTTTCCGCAAAAAGGAAATCGCTTTTTACCCCCATATATTCCCGATAAAAAGTTTCCTCTGTTTCGGATTCCTCCTTAGTAGAAATCAGGATACATGGGGTATTCTTCAAATCCTCCATCGACAAGGTATCCAACTGCAGCAATGGATTTTTCACAGCAAGCTCTACATAAAAATTTCCATTCACCAAAAAATAATTCACATATCTTTCCGATGGCGTACGACGCAAATCATTGATCACCAGATCTGCTTTTCCCGTCCGCAGATGATTATAAAGTTCCTCATGTGTACCACTCAGGATATGCAGCACCACATCCGGATGCTTAGCCTGATATCGCGGAATCGTCTGCTGCAGTTCATTCCCCTGATAGTTTTTCAAATAGCCGATGGTCAAAGTTTGCTCTACGCCTTTCACCAGTTGTACGGTCTCCATACAAAGCCGATCAAAGTCATTGATCAGCACAAGACTTTTCTTATAGAAATATTCACCGGCTGGTGTCAAAAAGAACTTTCGCTTTTCACGTTTCAAGAGCTCCACGCCCAGTTCCCGCTCCAATGCCTGAATCTGCTGCGATATTGCGGATTGAGAAATGAAGCATTCCTCAGCTGCCTCCGTAAAGCTTTGACAGCGAACGACTGCCTGAAAATATTTTATCTGCTTGATCACAAATCATTCCACCTTTTTCCAATCACATGTTCAACAAATGAAATATTCTCCATAAGCGTCTGTTTTCCTGTCAGGTCCCTTCTATTCCCGAATCAGGAAGCTGCCTGCTTAAAATTTTGCGGCAATTCCTTTAAAGCTAAAAATCAAGCCGTAACGAATCTACCGATAAGACTATTGTGATAAAAGCGATAAGCCCCCATAAGCAAGATACCAGTCAAGAGCCAACTGGCAGGATAGGACAGCATAAGCATATCAAAAGAAGGAAACGAGGTAAATACGGTATACACCCAAAACCCCCTGGTACCGCAAATTGTGCAGAGAGCAATTACTGCCGGTGGCGTCGAATAGCCATAACCGCGCAAGGTTCCTGAAAGGATTTCCGTCACGCCATTGATACACTGCAACAAGGTAACATATTCCAGCCGGACGATTCCCAGTTGTACGACCGTGGCATCTTCTGTGAAAAGATGCAGTAACGGCACCGAAAAACACATCGTAATTCCGCCAAGCACCAGCATCACGATAACCTCTGTCATCAGTGCGATCCTGGTAATCCGGAAGCAGCGCTCAATATTCCGGGCTCCATAATTCTGTCCGATGAATGTAGTAGTTGCCTGCCCTATCGCACTCAAAAAACAATAGACATTGATCTCAATCGCAAAAGCTGCAGCAGAGGCCGCCATGACATCCGTCCCAAGGCTATTGATTGCACTTTGTACTAAAAGATTCGACAGACAAAACACCATGCCCTGTACTCCCGCAGGAATGCCGACACGCAAAATAGCCTTCAATTCTGCCGTATCCCAGCGCAGCAGCTCATAATCCAGATGAATAAAGGTGGTGCGCCTCCTAAGGCTCCACCACAGAATCCCTGCATTGACAAAATTGGATACCACCGTTGCCGCAGCTACGCCAGCAACGCCAAAATCAAAAACCAGAACGGACAATAAATTGAGAACAATATTAAGCCCGCTGGCAGCCATCAAACTATAGAGCGGTGTCCGGCTGTCGCCACTGCTGCGAAAGATAGCCGATTCAAAGTTATAGACAGCCAAAGCCGGCAGCCCCAGAAAATAAATCTGCAAATAATCACGGGCCATCCCCATGACTTCTTCCGGCACAGCCAGCAGTAACAATATCCGGTTGCTGAACAATTCCCCAACGATGGTAAGCAGCACACCGACTACAATAGCCAACAGCAATGCAGTATGCACTGCCTTCTTTGCGCCAGCATGATCTCTGGCGCCAATATGCTGTGCAATCACGACGTTGGCCCCCAGTGACAAACCGAGAAACAACATGACCATCAGACTGATGGCTGGTGCATTATTTCCCACCGCTGCCATCGCATTCTTGCCAACGAACTGTCCTAAAACCATCGTATCCGCTGTATTGAACAGTTGTTCAAACACCCCTGTAAATGCTAAGGGCAGAGCAAATAATAAGAACTTATCTGCCACTGAGCCATGCAGCATATCAACATCTCTGAACTTGAATTTAAACATCCTGCTCCCCTTTTTAAAGCATACAGGCATCTGCTTTGCTTTCAGATGCCCTCAGCGTACCAGAAATTTTATTTTTTCCCTTCAGCCATGCCAGTTGCCGATCCCGGCTGCA
>CAZFPA010000138.1:0-4119 GCA_964520975.1 uncultured Selenomonadaceae bacterium
GCAGTTCCAGCCCATGGCGTGCGGCCATGACTGCGGCTGAATGGTCGCCAATGAACCCGCTCAGGATCACATCCATGCCCGCACAGACATGGCGCGGCGAGATATCGACACCCGCGATGATATCACCGATTCCCGCTGTATTGATGAAGATTCCATCTGCGCCGCCCCTGCCCACGACCTTCGTATCACCGGTCACGATATAGACCCCGGCCTCCTCCGCCGCAAGGTGCATCGTATGGAGGATTTTCCGCAGATCCGCCAGGGGAAAGCCCTCTTCCAGGATGAGTCCCATGGACAGATAGCGCGGCACGGCGCCCGTCATCGACAGATCGTTGACCGTGCCGCAGACCGCGAGCTTGCCGATATTGCCGCCGGGGAAAAAGAGCGGCTTTACAACGTAGGAATCCGTCGTAAAGGCCGTGCGCCCGGACAGCTCGATGGTCGCGCCGTCATGCAGCTCGTTGAGCAGCGGATTGCCGAATTCCGGCAGAATATATTGTTCGACCAGCGCATGGCTGAGGCTGCCGCCCGCACCATGCGCCATTGTGATTACATCATTTTCCATAGGTAAACCTCCCACTGCCATACTTATGCCAGGCCGCGCACACGCCCTCTACCGATACCATGCAGGGACCCACGGCATGCTCCGGCACGCAGGCCTTGCCGAAAAGCGGGCAGGCCGGCGGCTGGATGATGCCCCGCAGTACCTCGCCGCAGCGGCAGGCCGTTTTTTTCGTCTCCGTCGGGAGCTCCACCGGCCGTACAGCCTCGATATCAAAACGCCGATATTTTTCGTTGACCGCAAGACCGGATTTTTCAATCCTGCCGATACCGCGCCAGCTGGCGTCCACGGTCTCATAGACCTCACGGAGCACCTTCCAGGCCGCGGGATTCCCCTCAGGACGCACCACCCGGCCGTATTCGTTCTCGATTTTCGCAATCCCCGCCGCCGTCTGGCAGGACAGCCGGTACAGCGAGCGCAGGATATCCAACGGCTCGAAGCCCGTCACAACACCAGGCATCTGATAGTCGCGCGGCAGGAAGGCAAAGGCCTCCGTGCCGGTGACCACGCAGACATGGCCCGGCAGAATGAAGCCGTCCACCCGCACCTCCGGATCAGCCAGCAGCATGCGCAGTGCCGGCGGCACGAGCTTATGGGCGGAAAGCACATAGAAATTCGTCAGGCCCTGCTTTTCCGCGGCCAGCACCGTCGCGGCCGCCGTAGGTGCCGTAGTCTCAAAGCCAACGGCAAGGAAGATGACCTTTTTATCCGGATTTGCGGCCGCGATGGGAAGGCTGTCGAGCGGCGAATACACCACACGGATATCCGCGCCCTCCGCCCGTGCCGCATTGAGGCTGGAGCTTGTTCCCGGCACCTTCAGCATATCGCCAAAGGTCGCGATGATCACATCGGGCTGTTTTGCGTAGAAAATGGCCTTATCCATATAATCATCGGGCGTGACGCAGACCGGGCAGCCCGGCCCGCTCACGAGCTCAACATTTTCCGGCAGCAGCTGCCGGATGCCCGCACGAAAAATCGACACCGTATGCGTGCCGCAGACCTCCATGAACCGCACTTTTTTCGTATTGAGCCGCGCAATCTCCGCTACGAGCCGCTGCGCGAGCTCCTGTTCCTTCCTGTCCATCGCAAGCCTCCTGTTTACTCTACGCGGCGAGCCGCTCCATTCATTTCATCGAGCAGCGCGTTCGTTTCCTCCGCCTCCTGCTGATCCACCACCTGCATGGCAAAGCCTGCATGCACAAGGACAAAATCCCCGACCTTCACCTCCGGCAGCAGCATCAGACTCGCCTGCCGCCGCACTCCATGGATTTCCACTACCGCCAGCTGGTCCTCAATAGAAACCACCTGCGCCGGAATTGCCAGACACATATCTATCACCTCGTATATTCTACAGTATACATGAAATACGCCTCCGCCTGCCCGAAAGCCGCTTTTCTATTGCGCGATGGAGGCTTTCCCTCACCGCACGCCCTGCGCCTGCCGCGCAAGCGCTACCGCGGCCTGTCCCAGGGCGATGCCGCCATCGTTGGGCGGAACCTGCCGATTCAGCAGGACCGCAAAATCCGGCTCCAGTCTCGCAAGCGCGAGTTCCAGCAGCGTCTTATTCTGGAATACCCCGCCGGACAGTGCAGCCCGGGTCAGCCCGGTGCGCCGCCGCAGCTCCTGGAGCACTCTGTGGATGCAATCGGCCATCGTCACATGGAAGTCAAGCGCCAGGCGGGCTTTTTCCGCCGCGGCTGCCGCATGATTTTCCGCCAATATCCGCAGCGCGGACAGCATATCTATCTCTATCGTACCATTTTTTTCAACGACTTCATAGGGCAGCACCCGCCCGGTCCCCACAGCCTGCTGCGCGCAGAGCTCAAGCTCCACCGCTGCCTGCCCCTCATAGTTATTGATCTGACGAAGCCCCAGCAGCGCGGATGCAGTGTCGAACAGCCGTCCGGCACTCGAAGAAAGCGGCGCATTGAGCCCCGCTTTTACCGCCTGAATGAGGAGCTTCCAGCCCTTGGGCAATGCTGCACAAAAGGCCGGCTGCTTTTTCTCCAGTTCTTCCCCATAGAGAAGATAGAGCACCCAGAGCGCCTGCCGCCAGGGCTCCCGTGCGGCCACTCCGCCTCCGGGCAGCGGCAGACAGGAAAAATGCGCGAGCCGCTGAAAACCCTGCAGGTCTGCCTGCAGGAATTCTCCGCCCCAGATGGAACCATCCGGACCGTAGCCCGTGCCATCAAAGGCCACGCCCAGCACCGGCCCGTTCTCGCCATGCTCGGCAAGCACCGATGCGATATGCGCATGATGATGCTGCACCTGGAGCAGCGGAATTCCCTGCCGGTCTGCCCGCTGCCGCGCATAGGCCGTCGAAAGATAGTCCGGATGCAGGTCAGCGGCCAGCACCGTCGGCCGCAGCGTAAAGATATTTTCATAATGCCGGATGATTTCCTCGTAGGAAGCCAGCGTCGCCTGATTGGACAAATCACCGATATGCTCACTCAAAAAGGCCAGCGGCCCCTTTGTGACACAAAAGGTGTTCTTGAGCTCGGCACCGCAGGCCAGCACCATCGGCGCGGCCGGCGGCACTGCCAGTCGGATGGGCGCCGGTACATAGCCACGGCTGCGCCGCAGAAAGTACGGCGCGCCCGCCGCAATGCGCAGCACAGAATCGTCCACCCGATGGGCGATTTTCCGGTCATGCAGCAGAAAAGCATCCGCAATAGTTCCCAGGCGCCTAAGGGCATCCGCGTCCTCATAGGCAATGGGCTCATCACTACGGTTCGCGCTCGTCATGATCCAGACATCGTCAGGCTGGAGCAGCAGATAATGTACAGGCACATAGGGCAGCATGACCCCCAGGCTTGGATTGCCGGGGGCGGTGGCCGGAGCAAGCGAAGCCTCCGCCGCAGGCTTCTTGCGCAGCAGGACGATTGGCGCCTGCGGCCCCTCCAACAGTGCAGCCTCCTGCGCCGATACACTACAGAGAGAACGCACAGTATCCAGGCTGCCCGCCATGACAGCAAAAGGCTTATCCTCACGATGCTTACGCGCCCGGAGCGCGGCAACAGCCCGCGCATTCCGCGCGTCACAGGCCAGATGATAGCCGCCAAGCCCTTTGATTGCAAGAATTTCTCCCGCCGCAATCCTGCGCCGCGCCTCAGCCAGTGCCGCGGCATCCTTTGCCAGCACAGTACGGGCATCGCCCGTCTCCGTCAGCCGCAGCAGCGTATAGGACGGCCCGCAGGCGGCACAGGCATTGGGCTGGGCATGAAAGCGCCGGTTCATCGGATTTTCATATTCCTGCTGACAGTCGGGACACATGGGGAAATGCTTCATCGTTGTCTTCGGCCGGTCATAGGGGATATCCTCAATGATGGAGTAGCGCGGGCCACAGTTCGTACAATTCGTAAACGCATAGCCATAGCGCCGGTTCGCCGGGTCCAGGAGTTCCCGCCGGCAGTCCGCACAGGTCGCAATATCCGGCGAAATCAAAGCATTGCGCGCCTCACCAACCGGACTCGGCAAGATGCGGAACCGCACCGGAGCGGCAGCGCCGGACTCCTGTGCGTTGAACAGTGGAGCGGCTGACAGATCCTGCACGGTGG
>CAZFPA010000139.1:0-4059 GCA_964520975.1 uncultured Selenomonadaceae bacterium
TAAAATATTTCAAACCATTCAATTTTTTTATATACTATATTCCCTCCAGTTATGATAAAATAGAACTTGAATGAAATGTCTGGGGGAATTTGATGTGGAATTTAGACAACTAGAGTATTTTTGTACCATCAGCCGCTTGGAGAATTTTACTCGTACGGCTGAGGTGCTCCATGTTTCCCAGCCTTCGGTGACGAAGGCAATCAAGGCTTTGGAAGCGGAACTCCAACTTACGCTCATAGACCGAAGCCAGAAACATGTGACGCTGACACCGGAGGGAAAAGCGTTTCTGCTGCATGCGGAGAAGATCCTGCAGGACATTGAAGAGACACAGCAGGATATGGAACGCTTTCAGATTGAGAAAAAGGGTACGATTCATTTTGGCATCCCGCCAATGGTCGAGGCCTACCTGTTCCCGGATCTGTTTACCGAGTTCAAGGCTGTATATCCGGATGTGAAGCTGGATGTCAAGGAGTACAGTGATTCCATTGAGGTGCGCCAAAAGGCAGAGGAAGGGGAACTGGACTTCGGCATTATCTTTGAAGCTGAGCCGGAGGATGGACCGACGGAAATCCTGATTATGACCGACAATATGAGTCTCTGTGTCAACCCGGAGCATCCGCTGGCTGCAGAAGAGCAGGTGAGCTTCAGTCAGTTGCGCAATGAAAAATTTATCATGCAGCAGTCCAATACCTATCAGTACCGTAATGTATATGAACGCTGTGTAGCACAAGGGTTTGTGCCGGATATTCTGCTCTGTACGACACAGCTTAAGACCATCAAGCAGCTGGTAGCCAATAAGCTGGGAATTTCCATCTTGCCGGATTTTGTTACGCGTACGGAGACGATTTTTGTGCGCAAACCGCTGAATCCACAGCTGCAGGTACGGATTCGCCTGTTTTGGGGCTCGAATAAATGTCTTTCTGAAATGGATGAAAAATTTATTGGCTTTATGCGCCGCTATATTACGACGGATGAATTCAAGGAGCATTTTCGCCCAGAGGTTTCGCCGGATACGGTGCAGGATATTTAGGAGGGATCTACATGAGATTAGCTGTAATTGGTACTGGACGTATTGTAAAGGAAGCGTTAGATGCCATGCGCCCGGTGGCTGCTATTGAGTGTACCGCTATTTTTGGCCGTCCGCATAGCCGGGACAAGGCGGAAGCCATTGCTGCCAGCTTTGCTATTCCCTCGGTCTATACGGATTATGATGCGCTTTTGGCAGCATCGGATATTGATTTTGTGTATATCGGGCTGGTGAACAGTGCGCATTATGCGTATGCGAAAAAGGCACTGCTGGCTGGCAAGCATGTTATTTTGGAAAAGCCCTTCTGCTCGACACTGGCAGAGGCGCAGGAGATCGTTCGTCTGGCGCAGGAAAAGGGGCTGTATCTCTTTGAGGCGGTGACACTTTTCCATCAGCCTAATTATGAATTGGTTCGTAAGTCGCTGCCGTCGCTTGGCCGTATCCGGCTGGTGCAGTCGAATTATTCCCAGTATTCGAGCCGGTATGATGCCTACCTGGAGCAAAAGGTCGCGCCGGCGTTTGATCCGGCCCTCTCCGGAGGCTGTCTGTTCGATATCAATATTTACAATTTGAATTTTGTCATTGGCCTTTTTGGCGCGCCAAAGGATATTCAATATGCGGCGAATCTGGGCTTTAATGGAATTGATACCTCTGGCATTGTACAGCTCCGCTATGAAGATTTTCAGGCGGTTTGCATTGGTGCCAAGGATTCGGAGTGCCGGAGCTTCGTGATCATCCAGGGGGAAAATGGCAGTATTTATGTTCCGGGGCCGCCCAGCATTGTGTCGGCGGTAGAACTCAATGTCATGGGAGAAAAGCAGACCTTGCAGAAGAATATGTATGAACACCGCATGACGGCAGAATTCCAGGCTTTTGCCCGTATGTATGACGGGCAGGAATTGGCGGCTATGCAGCAGGGGATGCAGCGTTCTCTGCAGGTTATGGCTGCGGCGGAGAAGGCAAGGCATAGTGCCGGGATTGCTTTTGCGGCCGACATATAGATTTTTGTGGGAATGCTGGGTTGTGCGGATTTCACATTGCGAAATCTTGAACAATGGCGTTACTATCCATCGTTTTATAGAGATGCCCGTACCGGGCATCTTTTTTTGTATGGTGTGTGACGGTCTTTATGCAGGCCCCAGGCTGTCTGGAAGCGACATGACAAAAGCGGTTCGGGTGGAATCTCTTCTTAATTTCCATAAATACCCCCTGGGGGTATGTACTTTTTCGGCATTTGCCTTTAAAATAAAAAGGATAAGAGTAAAAATACATTTTAGGTATTTTAAGGAGAGAGTTTTATGCTGGAATTGAGGAATGTATCCTTCGGGGTACAGGACGAGAAGGGTCATAAGGAAATACTGCGGGATGTCCAGCTTACGATCGATGATCGCAAGTTCGTTGTGATTACAGGGCCGAATGGTGGTGGAAAGTCCACACTGGCGAAGCTCATTGCAGGCATAGAAAAGCCGACGGGCGGCCAGATCCTTTTTGACGGTGAGGACATCACCGATTGGGATATTACCCGGCGGGCCAGAGCGGGCATCAGCTTCGCTTTTCAGCAGCCGGTGCGCTTTAAGGGAATTACAGTCAAGGATCTTATCTGCCTGGCGGCAGGGGACCCGAAGCTCAGTACGAGCGGCGTCTGTAAATATCTGTCTGAGGTCGGGCTCTGTGCGGTTGATTATGTAAATCGTGAGGTCGATGCATCGCTGTCGGGCGGCGAGCTCAAGCGCATCGAGATTGCGACGATCATTGCGCGGCAGACGACGAAGCTTGCTGTCTTCGATGAGCCGGAGGCCGGTATCGATCTTTGGAGCTTCCAGAAGCTCATCAAGGTATTTGAGAAAATGCATGCCAAGCAGCAGTCCATCATGATTATTTCCCATCAGGAGCGTATCCTGAACATCGCGGATGAGATCGTACTCATTGCGGATGGCAGCATCAAAAAGGTGGGAAGCCGGGCTGAGGTTCTGCCGGAGCTCATGGATGTAGCCGGCAGCTGCAATTTCTATCGGGAAGAGGGGGACGCATGATGGATGAGATTCAGAAGCATCTGTTAGAAACAATCGCTGACCTGCACGGGGTTCCGGAGGGCGCGTACAATATCCGTTCGAACAGCAAGCCTGTCGGGCGGGCTTCAACGGCCAATATTGAGATTACACCGAAGACGGACAAGGATGGCATTGATATCCGCATCAAGCCTGGAACGAAAAATGAATCGGTGCATATTCCGGTTATTATGGACAAGGCCGGGCTCAAGGAAATGGTCTACAATGATTTTTATATCGGCGAGGGCGCGGATGTAGTCATCGTTGCGGGATGCGGCATCCATTGCGGGGGCGATGATGGTTCTCAGCATGATGGCATTCATACCTTTTATGTTGGCAAAAACGCCCGGGTGAAATATGTTGAAAAGCATTATGGCGATGGCGATGGCAAGGGTGAGCGCGTGATGAATCCGACGACGATCGTGGAGATTGCTTCAGGCGGTTACATGGAGATGGAGACTACGCAGATCAAGGGCATTGATTCCACGAAGCGGGTGACCGAGGCCAAGCTTGCTGATGATGCGACCTTTATTGTTCGGGAAAAGCTCATGACGCATGGCAAGCAGTATGCGGAGACGGGGTTTGAGGTTGAGCTCAACGGGGAGAACTCCAGCACGAATGTCATTTCGCGTGCGGTAGCAAGGGACACCTCGAAGCAGCTCTTCCTGGCGAAGATCCGCGGCAATAATAAATGCCATGGACATTCGGAGTGCGATGCCATCATCATGGATGATGCGAAAATCTCGGCGATTCCGGAGATTACGGCCAATCATTTGGAGGCCAATCTCATCCATGAGGCGGCGATCGGAAAGATTGCCGGCGAGCAGCTCATAAAGCTGATGACACTAGGACTTACTGAGAAGGAAGCGGAGACGCAGATCGTCAATGGTTTCCTTAAGTAAGAGAGAGAAAAGCTTGTATTTGTAAGCTTTTTATGATATTATGCTTTGTATGGCATATTAGGATTGCGGCTATTTTGTATAG
>CAZFPA010000140.1:0-4027 GCA_964520975.1 uncultured Selenomonadaceae bacterium
TGATATAAGATGGCACTATCTGGCTGCTGAACTGGTTCATCATCAGACCATCCGTAATAATCCATTGCAAATTTACGTGTTTCTTCCGGGCTCATTCCTTTGGTATGCTGGCGGATATATTCTTCATCTCGATACACGGTCAGGAATTCCACCGGAACCTGTCCATCCGCCCAGGCATCACATGTATTCTCATACACGCTATGTCCGTCCTTTACCCATTCACGCAGGGCACGCATTTCCTTCTTTGTCATAACAGTTTCTTTTATGTATTTCTCATACTGAGTGGTAAGTAATTCTTCCACCTCAGGAGATAAGTGCTTATTAAATTTCATCACCTGTCTGTCCTTTCTCTAAAAATGATTTTCGGTTTTCCAACCGATAGCTTTTTCCTGACATCTGTATCCGATCACATCGGTATGACAGCCGGTCGAGGATTGCCGTAGCTAATGCTGCGTCATCCAGGAATTCAGCCCATTCCTCAAATCCTTTGTTCGTAGTTATGATGATTGAAGTTTGTTCCTGCAGTTCTGATTGTCAGACGGCACATTGTGGGAGGTGTGAACAGCACTTTATTGTAGGTGCTTTCACATCCCCGACTGTGCGGTTTGGTAGGTAACTGCAAACTCTCAGAGGAATCACCGCACACTGTCGTAGTCTTATCTGAGGAGCAGTTTTTCTGCTTTTCAGATAAGGCCATGACCACGGTTGTGATCACAGCCTTGAACATTGAAAACTAAAGATTTCATCAATAAAGTCCCTGATTCTCAACAGCATCGTGGATGACATCAGCATTGATTACTGCTTTTTCTAACTGAGAACCAATCATAAGTGCGTCGGTCATGAGATTATCAATCAGACGAGGATTTCCCTGGGTATAACTATGAACTGCTGATAGTGCAGCGGTATCAATAATCGAATCAGCGGCACCGGCCAGATGGAGTTTATGAAGAACATATTTTCCAACTTCATCATCAGAGAGACCATTATAGTTGTAATGAACAGTGATTCGTTGACGAAGTGCCTCATGGACTGGTTTGCGAAGAGTATCATTCAGGTGCGATTCTCCACAGAGAATCATAGTGAAGTAGTTTACAGAATCATAACCGTAATTCATCAGCATCTTTATGTCATTGAGAATGCCGGTATTCAGGTATTGTGCTTCATCAATTGCAAGCAGTAATGGCTGTCGCTTCTCTTTATAAAGATATGTGATCTGCTCACGTATGGCTGCAAACATCGCAGGCTTTCCCCCTTTTTCACTGACTCCAAGTATGGAACAGAGCTGTTTGTAAAAATCAGCAACACTAATGGTGGAAAGGCACATGTATTCCATGTGATATAAGCTTGGGTTCAGGCTGGATGCAAAGCACCGGAGTGCGTAAGATTTACCCATACCCGGTCTGGCAGTGAATACGCCAATTCCACGGATTTCTTTTAGGTAATTCAGACGATGGATCATTTCGGTGAAGTCGTTTGAAACAAAGTGATCTTTTTCATGGATCTGCTGTTTATCAAAGGGATTGTAAGATAGCCCATAAAAAGAGTTGAACATTAGCGGGTCCCTCCGATCTTAGAGTAGTCGATAGCTGGCTTTGTATTATTACGTTTGGTGTGGGCATTTTCATTGCGGTTCGTTGTTCGTATTGGAAATTTTGTATTATCCATCAGGATATATGCGGCATCCATGTCATCAGGAAGAAAACGGATATCCACCTTGGCAGAGATGAACTGCATTGGAACATCGTAGCAGACGTTGTCAATGGTAATCGTAGAATCCTTGCGGACTTTACGAGTAATGCGGTTATAGAAACAATCATCAAGCCATTCGCGAGATTGCGGACACTGAGGATGATCCTTTGAATTGTGGAAGCGTTCCATAGGAGTTGCATCAATTCCGCGGTGAAATGTCGTGTTGTAAGAGCGCATGTAGTCCTTCAACATCTCATTGAACTGGGCAAGAGAAGTGATCTTGCTGATATCAAGGGTATATAACCATCTTTCTTTTAACGTTCTGAAATGGCGTTCTACCTTGCCTTTACTGGCCCCATCTCTTATTTTAGTGTGTAAAAGCAAAACGCCTAAGGATACACAGATCATGGAAAGCTGCTCATTACTGTAACTACAGCCGTTATCGACATAAAGTTTATCTGGAATTCCGTAGGTGGAAACGGCCTGTTTTAGGACTTTCTGAAAGTTGTAGGCATTATCGTTGTAGAAAAGTTCACCGCCAACTAAGAGGCGGGAATGATCATCGATAATCATGATGCAGTATACGCGTCTTGTTTTGCCATCTTCTGTAATGTATGGAAGATAGCAGGTATCAGCCTGCCAGATCTTACCGAATTCGTCTTCTTCATAGGCTTTACGGTCTCTAAGGTTGGGATCTCTTGCAGATTTCAGATCATTGTTCTTAACGAATCGCTGGACGGAGTCAACACTGACGGATGCAGAAAGAAATGATTCACGAATCAGGTAATCATGGATTTGAGTTGCGTTCATACGAGGATGTTCCTGTTTGACACGATAGATTTCGTTAATAGCCTCATCATTTAAGGCACGCGAAATACCTTTATCAGATCTGGTTGTTGGTATCAGTGCATCAAGTCCACCGCGAAGATACAGAGACTTCCATTTTTCAAGAGTCTTGTAACTGTATTGGACGACGGTTCCATTAGGAAGAGTCAGCGGATGTTCGGTTACACGCTTATAGTAAGCCGTTGCAGAGACGTCAGGAAAAAGCCCCTGAATCACAGGAGCTATCATGGCGAAGCGGAACTGAGCTACCAGCGCATCATTTTTTGTTGTTTCGGTTTCTTTACTCATAAAACAGAGCCCTCCTTAAGTGTTTTCTACATGATAAGGGGGAAAAGTGCATTGCACCATTCATCAGTCGTGTGGTCACCAGATATCGTAATCAGGAGAAAAGGCGTGCTGATGGTATCGTGCGTTTGCAGGTCTCTTTAAGATAGGATTCCGATGCGACTGAAGAAATGTATGTGACATATGGAGAGTAAATTCCTGAGAAAATGAGGAGAACTTATCCTTGCTACATAGGCGTTTCAGCAAGGCAAGGTCAGAGGTTTCAGAATCATTTAAAAGCCCAAGCCATTGCTCTTTATGCAGCTTCCAAAGAGAGATCCATTTGCGGAGCTGGTTTTCAGATATATTATATCGTTCACAGATCTGTTCAACTGTATGAAGATGGGCGAAGAACTCAGCAAGGACGCGAAGAACGAAGAACAGGCCATAGCTGGAATAAGGAATGATAATGTCTGGCAGAACAGCATGTGCATGCTCGCAGTTGTCACAGAATACACGCATGATGCAGAGGTTATCCTTGACCAGGTGACCATAGCGAAAGTCGATGATATTTCTGCCGTAGTAGTCATGGATATGGCAAGTACCCTTCGCTTCACAGACCGGACAGGGTTCAAGTTGAGGTATGAATTGATCCATGAATGCATTAAAAATGGACTTTGATGAAATTTTTATACGAATTAACTTGCAAAAAAGTGAGTTTTTTCTTATCATAACAGTGGTTGCGCATGACGCCTTACTAGTGGGACTTGATCCCGGACTTGGCACAGCGACTTTGTTGAGAGAAGGAACGAACTTTGGTCGGGGCTGTTCTTTCTCTTTTTTTATTGCTACGAAAAGAATATACAGAAATCAATGAGAATGGTCAATATCAGCAACGAAAAAAGCATGCAGTCATACACGGCACGCTGTAGTAGATATAAAAATAAATATACGAATTTAGTTTGCGGCAAAACTGCAGTAGGTAGGAACTATAATTTGCCGCGTGACAGTAGATGTATTTACAGATATTCTCGGAGAGAGAAATGTTCTGGCACATTATTCGAATATTGATATTACAGAAAGTACTGCAGAAGATGATATTGCTTATTCAAAAGAACTTGCGACTGAAAACTGGGAGAAGCCAATCGTTGTAACGACGGCAGTACAGTTTTTCGAGTCGTTGTTTGCCGATAAAACATCTCAATGCAGGAAGCTTCATAATGTGGCA
>CAZFPA010000141.1:0-4027 GCA_964520975.1 uncultured Selenomonadaceae bacterium
GAAGGATGAAAAAGAATAATCCTGCAGAGACTGCTGCTTTTTGCAGCGGTCTTTTTTGTGCCGAGAAAACAGATAGTTTATTGGAAACATTCTTTGCGTATCCTGAATGCATACAGACAGCAAAAAACCGTCCCGAAGGACGGCTTTGACATGGATTAAAATGTGTGCGGGAAAAGTATTATCATGGTTATTCGTTATTCGCGGCCGCCCGTCCTGGAACTCCAGGCGCAGACCGGTCCGCCGGCATAATTCTTTCTTTATGCGTTCAAATGTGCTATCCTTGATATAATGAAGGTGAGAAGGTGAACTTATGTTCAAAATATTTCGATATTTGACAAAAAAAGAACGTTATGGCTGTGCGTTGGTCCTGCTTTTAATCTGGGCACAAGTCTGGCTGGATCTGAAGATGCCGGACTATATGGCGAATATCACCATGCTGGTCGAGACGCCGGGCAGTGCGCTTGCGGATATCCTGCAGGCAGGCGGCGGGATGCTGGCCTGTGCGTTTTGCAGCATGCTGGCTTTTCTTGGTGCGTCTTATCTGACCGCACACATTGCCACAGGCTTCTCACGTACACTGCGCCGTGCAGTCTATGAAAAGACAATGTCCTTCTCGCTGGCTGAACTGCAGCGTTTTTCTACAGCAAGCCTGATCAACCGTACGACGAATGATATCACGCAGGTGCAGCAGCTGGTAAGTGCAGGCCTGCAGGCTATGCTCAAAGCGCCTTTTCTGGCAATCTGGGCAATCTACAAGATCTCGGGCAAGGAATGGCAATGGTCGGCCGCGACAGCAGTGGCGGTATTCCTTGTCATGCTGGTCCTGGCCCTTGTCGTGCTCTTTGTTGTGCCAAGGTTCCGGCGTGTACAGAAACTCACGGATACGCTGAACCGCATCGTGCGCGAGCAGCTGCAGGGAATCCGGGTCATGCGTGCCTATCATGCGGAGGCTTATGAAGAGAAGCGCTTTGCCAGCGCGAACGCAGCGCTTTTGCAAAACAATCTTACTGCGGCACAGATCATGGCGCTGGTCTTCCCAATGATGATGCTCGTGGGGGGCGGACTGACCCTTGCCATTTATTGGATCGGTGCCTACATCATTGCGGCAGCCGGGATGTCGGACAGGCTGCGGCTTTTCTCGGATATGGTAGTGTTTTCCAATTATGCCATGCAGGTCATTATGGCCTTTATGCTGCTGAACCTGGTGTTTTTGCTTGTGCCGCGTGCGCAGGTTTCCATCCGGCGTCTGCTGGAAGTGCTGCGTGTAGTGCCGGGCATCGTGGATGGTACGAAGCATCTGCAGGAACGTCCGGAGTCTGGTACGCTGGAGTTCTCTGCGGTGAGCTTCCGGTATCCGGGAGCGGCTGCTCCTGTGCTGTGCGATATCAGCTTCCGCGTCGGGCGGGGCAGGACACTGGCCATCATTGGTGCGACAGGCAGCGGCAAGACGTCTCTGGTCCAGCTGATCAATCGTACCTATGATGTTTCTGCGGGGAAGATCCTGGTGGACGGGCAGGATGTGCGTGACTATGAACGTCAGGAACTGCAGAGCCTTATCGGTTATGTGCCGCAGAAAGCAGAGCTTCTTGCCGGGACTATAGCGGAGAATATCACCTATGGAACCTCTCCGGGACGCCGGCAGCCGAATCAGTCTGCCGTAGAGCGTGCAGCACGCATCGCGTGCTGCAGTGAGTTCATTGCGCAGCTGCCGGAAGGTTATGAAGCACCGGTAGCGCAGGGCGGCACGAACTTTTCCGGCGGACAGCGCCAGCGGATTACGATTGCGCGTGCAGTCGCCTGGGAGCCGGAGATTTTCATTTTTGATGATTCTTTTTCAGCGCTGGATTATGCAACAGACCAGAAGGTCCGGCAGCAGCTGTCTGAGGAGCTGCAGGATGCAGTAAAGATCATTGTGGCCCAGCGCATCGGTACGATACGTCAGGCAGATGAAATCATCGTGCTGGAACATGGCCGCATTGTTGGCCGCGGCACGCATGAAGAGCTGCTGCGCTCCTGTGAGGTTTATCAGGAAATTGCACGTTCGCAGCTTTCCAGAGAGGAGCTCGCTTATGACTGAAAAGAGAATGCATAGAAGTACGGGCAGGCGGCATGGACCGGAGGCAATGGCAGCAGCAGAACGCAGCAAGAATTTCCGGGCCAGCCTGCGGCAGTTTTTCCGTTTTATCGGGCCGGATAAATGGCGGATCCTCATTGCATCCATCTGCGCTATTTTTGGTACGATGCTGAGCCTTGCCGGGCCGGAGCTTTTGCGGCGCATTACGGATACGATTGTGGGAGGACTAAGCAGCAGCTTCGATTTATCCAGCGTTGAGCATTTGGGACTGCTGCTTGCAGGGCTTTATGGTGCGGGCTTCGTGTTCAACTATGCGCAGGGCTTCCTCATGTCAGGCGTTGCCCAGCGCACTGCTGCAGCGATGCGGCGGGCTGTTTCATCCAAGCTGAACCGGCTGCCGCTGCGTTACTTTGATGCGATATCCTATGGTGATATGCTGAGCCGTGTCACGAATGATGCAGATAGTGTCGGGCAAAACCTGAACAATAGTCTGTCCATGCTCGCGGCGGTGCTGCTGCAGCTCATTGTGGTTGTCATCCTTATGTTTTGGACCAATGTGCTGTTGGCTGTTGCGGGAATCCTCGTAACGATGCTGGGCTTTGTGCTCATGGCAGTCATTGCCCGGGCATCTGCGAAGTCTTTCCGTGGGCAGCAGAAGGGTCTGGGCGATATTGACGGGCTGGTGGAGGAAATCTATACGGCGCATACGGTAGTGCGTTCTTTCAATGGTACTGCCGCGGCACGCGAACGTTTCCAGGCGGCGAATGAGGCACTTTATGAATCAGCCTGGCGTGCGCAGTTCATGGGATCGAGCCTGATGCCGCTGATGCTTTTCATCAGCACGCTTTCCTATGTGGTGGTCTGTGTCCTTGGTGCTGCACTTGTGCTGCAGGGGCAGATCACGTTCGGCACGATCGTTGCATTTATGCTCTATGTACAGCTTTTTATGGAACCGCTGCAGAGGATCGCACAGGCACTGATCAGCCTGCAGACCATGGCAGCAGCTGCTGAGCGCGTGTTCCATGTCCTGGACGAGCCGGAGATGCCCGAGGAACCTGAAGCTGCACCTCTTGCGGATGTGCGCGGCGAGGTTGAATTCGCGGAGATTTCCTTCGGGTATTTGCCTGGAAAGCCCGTGCTGCAGAATTTTTCCGCGCAGGTACATGCAGGGCAGAAAGCAGCAATCGTTGGTCCTACCGGGGCCGGTAAGACAACGCTGGTAAACCTTTTGCAGCGTTTCTATGAGCTTGATGCGGGCGACATCATCATTGATGGCAAGTCGATCCACAGCCTTACACGCAGCCAGGTCCATGGTCTTTTTGCCATGGTACTGCAGGACACCTGGATTTTCGAGGGGACGGTACGGGAAAATATCATCTATAACCGCAAAGGCATTTCGGAGGAGCGGCTGCAGGATATCGTGGCAGCATCAGGTCTGCAGGACTATGTGGAGCAGCTGCCGCAAGGGCTCGATACATTGCTGGATGAGAGTGTGAGCCTGTCGGCGGGCCAGCGGCAGCTGCTGACCATTGCGCGGGCCATGGCGGTGGACGCGCCGCTTTTGATCCTGGATGAGGCGACGAGCTCTGTGGATACGCGTACGGAGCTTTGTGTACAGCAGGCAATGGACCGGCTCATGCAGGGACGCACGAGCTTCGTCATTGCGCATCGCCTGTCAACAATCCGCAATGCGGATATTATTTTCGTGCTGCAGGATGGCAATATTGTGGAGAGCGGTTCGCATGATGAGCTGCTTGCAAAAGGCGGAGCTTATGCAAAACTTTATCAAAGCCAGTTTGATGTGCAGCAGACCAACGTGTGACGTGTTGTGAGTGGAGCGTTGAAATATTACAACTATCGGGTAGTTTGCAGATTGTCATCGCTCTGCGCCCAACGCGCAAAAATTATTGATTGGCAGGAAAAATATTTTGTTGCTAGAATAGGTTTAATAGG
>CAZFPA010000142.1:0-3993 GCA_964520975.1 uncultured Selenomonadaceae bacterium
CATGACCTCCGCCGTGACAGGGCGGCATTCTAACCAACTAAACTACCGGGCCGTACTTTCAAAACAGTGCCGCTATCTCAGCGACAAATATTATTATACAGATTCACCTATATTTTGTCAACGGAAAAATCTAGTGTTCCCCGCCTGCTTCCCGACAAAAAGAAGCGGCAGCAAAAAGAAAAGGAACCTGCGCTTTATTGCGCACATTCCTTTCGGTTCGAGACGATTGCCTCATCAAAGGCCTCCTGCGAAAGCGGCTCGTAGAAATAATAGCCCTGAATCATATCGCAGTCATGCTCCTGTAGAAAATCCACCTGTTCCTGGGTCTCGATTCCCTCGGCCACCGTTTTCAATTTCAAATGACGGGCAATCGACAATATGTCTTCCAGCAGCAACCGGCTGTTGGAATCCTCCTCAAAGCTATTGAAAAAAAGCTTGTCGATCTTCATCACATCAAAAGAAAGTGTCTGTAACAGGTTCAACGACGAAAAGCCTGAGCCGAAATCATCCATGGCAACCCGGAATCCAGCCTGATGCAAGGCATCAAGCATTGTGACCATACTGCTCATATTTTCAAAAAACGCTGTCTCGGTGATCTCTACCTCAATGAAGTCCGGCTCAAGCTGATATTTTTCCAGGATTGCCCGTAAATGGGCCACAAAATCCGAATCCAGCAGATGCACCCGGGAAAAATTCACCGCGACCGGCACAATGGGGTGCCCTGCGTCCAGTGCTTTCCGGAGTTTACGGCAAACGGCTTCCAGTACATAAAAATCCAATGCTGTGATGAGCCCGTTGGCCTCAAAAAGCTGAATAAACCGCCCGGGCATCAGAATGCCGCGTCCCGGTGACACCCAGCGTACCAACGCCTCACAGCCAACGATGCGTCCCGTATCGACAGCCACCTTCGGCTGGTAGTAGACCGCAAATTCCTGCCCCTGGACCGCACGCTGAAAATGCTCCAGCAGCGTATTCTCCAGCTCATAGCGCTGCCGCAGCACCGCATTGAACACAGCATAGTTCACACAGTTGCTGTTCTGTATGCTTTGTCCGGCAAAATCCGCATAACTGCGCATAAGGCGGACACGCACGCCAGCATCCGTCACCGGATAGATGCCATGCCGGAAAAGATAGGTCCGCGAGGTAATACTTCCCGGCCAGATACGTGCCTTATCCACATTGAAACGCGCCGCTACATCCTCAGCCGACGCCGCAGTAACCAGGCACATGAAATGATCGGCATGGATGCGCGCACAAAGCTCCCCCTCCTGGCAGCTACCCTGTAGGAACTCCGCAATGCGCTGCAGCAGGGCATCACCACGCTCCGGCCCGTATAAGGTATTGAAATGACGGAAATCATTGACATTGATGCTCAACACATACAGCTTCCCCGCATCGATACCCGTCTGAAGTCTTTGGGAAACCTTTTCATCGAACCCGTTCGTATTCAGGATACCTGTGAGGCGATCCTGCAGCGAGAGCTCAACCAGGCTATCCACCATCTGATTAAAGGAATCCGACAGGTCATTGGCAAAATTCAGCCGCTGATGATAATCCCCTTTACGTACTTCATCCATAAGCCACAACAGATGCCGGAGCATACCGTGTACTTCCTTCAGCGGCGCTGAAAGTACATTTTCCCGTGAGGGTACCGCCGCATCCGTAATAATTCCCTGACTGAGCTTGGCACAGAACTGGCGTTCCTCCACTAAAAAGGAATGCACCACCCGCAATCCGTCGGCCAATTTCTGCTGCGCCGGAGAAAAAGACTGATCCGGCAGCGCCGCATGCTCCGGATCATAGAGGATCTGCCGCAGATAGGAAAAAAGAAGCTCATTGATATCCATGTACACCATAGACCCTTCCTGCCTCAAGACGCCTGCGGAATACCGACAAAACGGCACACCTTGTCCCCGGAGGCCCAGCAATCCACCTCGCGCACTGTATAACGCTGCTTCGTATAGGCTTCGAATATCGCCGCTAAAAAGCCTTCATCATAGTTACAGACTTCCTCGCCACTGGCCTGAAGCCCGCTGCAGTCGAGATCCTCCGCTACCGTAACCGTGAACTCACCGGTCTGCTGATCCATCTTCTCCACACGCAATACACCAATCTGCAGATTCAACAGCTTGGCCGCCGTATCGGCCAAAAAACTGTCAAACCCCGCCGATAAATCCAACACATTATGGGCAAATTCCCAACCCGCCTTATAGCCCGCCTCGCGCAGGACAGCCTGTGCCTTTTCCTGTCCGATCTCATGGCAAAGAACATCATAGACGGCATATTCGAATATGCGATACACCTTGACGGGAACCTCCGGCCCCAAATGCGGACGGCCTTTCGTAATGTCTCCCAGCTTATCCCAACTGAAATTACAATGTGATTCCGGAGCAAATACATTCGTCAATTTTCACATCTCCTAAAGCATAAGTATCGCCATGAAATGACGACCAAAATCCGATGAATCACCTTATGCAAACGGCAAATCCATGGAAACAGCGATTCGCAGACTTCCGTTTTATTATAACGCCATTGCTCAAACTTTAGCAACGCGAAATTCTTCCGATCGGCCCTTCAATGAATCAATCGATATCTATCCTGCAGCACCTATTTGTTTTCCCGCACCCGCCGGCTAAAGCAAAGGGAACTACCTCGCCAATACAAGAAAATATTCTCCTGCTTTTGTCCTGTTTTTCCCTGCCGCACCTCAGGCCCGTTCCGCCCAGCGAAGCTTTGTCGAATGTGCCCGGCCATTTTGTGCACATTCTGCGGCCCCCGGCCGGATCACCCCACGGGAAATATCCTGGTAATCGCCAGCGCGCAGCCCTTCCTTAAAGGCCTGCTTTACCAGACGATCCTCACCCGAATGGAAGGTCAGGATTGCGGCCCGTCCCCCAGGGGCCAGAGCCGCAGGAAGCTTGGTCAAAAAATCATACAGCACCTCGTACTCATGGTTCACATCAATGCGCAGAGCCTGAAATGTCCGGGCACTTGATTTTTTCACCACCTCACGGAGTTCCTCTCCCGAAAACGGCTCCCGTTGCAGTGCTTTCTCTATGAGTTCATGCAGCTCGCGGGTTGTCGCCACCTTATGACCGGCGCGCAGCGCGCGCATGACCTGCCGCGAAATCTGTCGCGCATAGGGCTCGTCTGCATTCGTCACCAGCATGCCCTCAAGCTCATCTTCCGAAAGCTCCAGCAGACGCTCAGCAGCTGATATCCCGTGTGCCGGATCCAGCCGAAGATCAAGCGGACCGTCGTTCTTATAGGAAAATCCTCGCTCCGGATTATCAATCTGCATAGAGGAGACTCCAAGATCAGCCAAAATAAAGTCAAAGGGCCCCACCTCATCTGCCAGCACATCAATCTGTGAAAAATTCATTTGCCGTACGCTCAGGATGTCCTCTCCATAACCGGCATCTGCCAAGCGCTGCTTCGTCTTGACGGATTCAATGGGATCGATATCACCGGCAAAAAGATGTCCCTGCCCCTGCAGTTTCTCCAGCATTTTCCGGGTATGTCCGCCATATCCCAGTGTGGCATCAAAGCCGCGCATCCCGGGCCGGATCTGCAGCACTGACAGGATTTCCGGCACCAGGATAGGAATATGCATACCGGCGGGCGTACTGCCCTTGGCAATGACCTTTGCCACTGTAGCCGCATATTTTTCCGGGTGCAGTTCCTTATATTTTTCCGTAAAATGCCGTGGATATTTTCCGCTGTAGCGGACACGACGTTTATGCTGCGGCTCTGCTGCCGTTTGCTTCTCTTCCATTGCCCATCATCCTCGTATATGAAAATACCCGGCACGCGCCTCTGCTGGCGGCTCGTCGGGCTATATCCCCAATATAACAGGCATCTTTATGCCTTGTCAAGCACGGCAGAGAGAGGCTGCAGACTGTCCATACAAAAAGCTGGCACGAATAAATCGTGCCAGCCGCTCTTCATCGTATGAAATTCGTCGCCATCCAGGGCTCACGTGCCGGATGCGGG
>CAZFPA010000143.1:0-3894 GCA_964520975.1 uncultured Selenomonadaceae bacterium
TCAGGGAATCTGGCGGTGCTTAAACAGTATGTGCCTTTGATCGAGCAGATGAAGTTTGGCAAGTATGCTGATTATACGGCTTTAGATGGATTTTCCCACACGCAGGCGGGGATTATGATCATTCAGAGCAGCGACGACCGGAATGTTCCCCCAGCGGTTGGCTATGATCTTTATGCGGAAAAATATGGGCAGGATCCGCGGTTTCAGTTCCAGCTGTTCAAGGATCGGGGGCATTTGTATCTTTTTTATACCGATGCTGCCCGGGCCTATGATTTGCAGCGTGTGGATGAGCTGAATGCGACGTTGACGGCCTATGGCAAAACGCATGCTTTTGACAAGGCTGTGGGCTACGCACTGGATTTAGTGCTGTTCGCAGGGATTCGGGAGTTTTTTGATAAGCATTGTGTGAAGGCGTTGTCGGAGACGAGAAACAGATTGTGACTGCAAAAATAGAGACTGCCCCCAAGCGGGTTTATGTTTATCGAACGCATTCCTTGCGGCTGTTTTTAGCTGTAAGGATGAAAAATGAGGATGACCGCACCTTTTTGGCGCGTCATCCTCATTTTTATGGATCGCCAGAGCAAAGAGCGCCAGGGGAAAGGTAGCTTTAGGAAGGATAATTGTTATAGATTCGGCGTTGTTTTCGCTGAAATTTCATATAGGATTTCGCGAGGATATGTCGAATAAAATAATTTGGATTCAATTTGTTGTACCCAAGGGTTTGGGAATTGAGCTTCGAAAGGGGTTTTGAAGATGAAAAAAGGGTTTCTTTGTTTAGCAGCAGTTGCACTGGTGACAGCTTTTTCCGCGGTCGGGAACGCGGCTCCGGCGGCAGGCGCTCCGCAAAATATCGTACAGCAGATCCGGGCAGCGGAGTTTACGGACAATGGTTCGGCAGAGCAGCGGCAGGCTTCGCTGTATGAACGTGTCAAAAAGATCACGGCGGGAAATGCGCAGTCAGAAGATGCTGTAGTACGTTTGCCGCGGGTGGCTGTCATGTATGTGAACAATGCGAAATCGACGTATGATGATGAGGTGGACCGGGAGATTTTCAAGTATCTCAATAAGGCTTTGCCGGCATCTTCCTATGAGCTTGTGGATGGGACGCCTTATGTTGAAAAACTCAATGCGCAGGGCTATACGGATCTTTCGACCGCGGAGCGGGCGGACTTTATGGATGCCTTTGCTGGTGCCGATGTGGATTATTGCCTCTATCTGGAGATTTCCCCTTTCGTTGCCAGGGATAAGATTACCTTTTTCACCATCGGCAAGGATATTACGACGGCAATTCCCATGAAGATCCTTGATTTGTCGAGCGGGAAATATATCTATACGGGAAAATTCACGGAAAAGGCTTCAGACAGCACTGTGATCGGGGATATTGGTAATAAATCGGTAGCGCTGAAGGCCCTGGACAGTGCGGGCGAAAAGATTCTTTCGGTCATTCAGACCCGTTTGCCGAAGTCTGTACAACGGACGGCAGCGGCGCAGTGAGCTGCTGCCTGCCGTTTTTCGTTAGAGGAGAGGTGCTGGGACGGTGTTAGCCTTTATTGATGAAAATACGATACTCCTTCTTGGGCTGTTTTTGGCATTGTTTGCGATCAGCCTGGGAGGCTATCGGAATCCGGTACTGGCTGAGATTGCCGGCACAGGCGTTCGACGCAGTGTGTTTCACGTATTGAAATGGCCCGGGGCGGTTCTGCTCCGGGCATTTCATAATCAGCGGTGGCTTTTTCTCAGCATCCATTTGATTTTTATGCTGTTTTTCTGCATGGGAGCCTTCCTTTACCTGCAGAGTACCCAGCCGTTTTATGCTGCCTGCCTTGGCTTTTTACCATTAGCGCTGTTGGGGATGCACGCTCTTTATTATCTGCTGTGGCTGTGCTCCTACCTGGTCTATGCCTGCATTGATGTTGGCAATACGAAGTTCAATCTGCTTTTTTCACTTACGACGATTGAGCTGCTGCTGGTGTATGTGGCTCTGCCGGCACAAGGCGCTATATCTCTGTCCAAGTTCAGCTGCATTCTGATCAATTTGGGGCTGTGTTATTTTTTTACTGCCAAGGCGCTGCACATGGTATTGAAGGAAACGCTGCGGCAGACGACTACCTTTACCCATCATAACCTGTGGAAGGTTGCGCTGACCTTGTGCATGGAATTTCTCATTGAGCTTACGTTCTTTTGCTATGCGGGGGCCTCTTATTATGCGTCGGCGTACAATGTTCCGCTTACGCTTTTTGATGCTTTTTACTTCGTGACGATTTCCTTTGGGACCATCGGTTACGGCGATATCATTCCGGCCTGCACCTACAGTAAGGCAATTTCGATTCTGATCACGTTTACCAGTATTACCTGCATCGGTGTCATGCTTAGCAGCTTTTTATCAGCGGGACCGGATGAGCAGAAAAGGCATGTATAGAGGGCTGTCTCAACAGGGAAGACGCATCGGAAAAGGGTTCGGTGAGGATTCCACACGCATGCGGCATGGTGGTTGGAAAATAATAAAGTGGTGAATGAATGGAATGGAAAATTGGAAACTGAATCTTTATATCTGCTGTGCGGCCTCGTTCATTGTATCGATCGGCATGAGTCAGATGGCACCTATACTGCCGCTGTATATTGCCGAGCTTGGCGTTTCGGATCCGGGGGACATTGCCCGCTGGTCCGGGATTGTGTTTGGCTGTAATTTCATCAGCCTGGCCATCTTTTCGCCGATCTGGGGACGGCTGTCGGATCGTTTCGGGCGTAAGCCTATGATCCTGCGGGCTTCGGCCTGGCTGGGGTTCATCATGATCGGTATGGGGCTGGCGCAGAGTGTCATGCACCTGGTGATCCTGCGGTTGCTGCAGGGAGCACTCAGCGGCTTCCAGGCAGCGGCCATCCCGCTCATCGCGCAGGAGACTCCGAAGGAGCGTTCCGGCTGGGCCATGGGACTGTTCTTTACGGCACAGGTATCGGGAGGGCTCATGGGGCCGCTGGCGGGGGGCTGGCTTTCCGAGATCATCGGCTATCGTCATACGTTTTTTCTGATTGGGTCCTGCTGCTTGCTGGGGTTCTTGGCACTGACGCGCCTGAAGGAGACTGTGAAGCCGAATCCGCGGGCTGCGGAGCAGGGGCTGAAGGAAACCTTCCGAAAGCTGCCGCATAAACAGGCGGTTTGCGGACTTTTCCTCACGACGCTCTTTCTGCATTTTTCTCTGACTTGCGTGCAGCCAATCCTTACGGTATATGTGCAGACGCTGGAACCAAATGCAGAGCATCTGGCCCTGTTGTCGGGAGCGGTATTTTCGAGTGCCGGTTTTGCGAGCATGCTTTGTGCCTCGCGCCTGGGGCGGTTGGCCGATCGCATCGGTTCGCACAAAATCCTGTTTGCCTGTCTGACGCTGGCGGGCTTTGTCGCAATTCCGCAGGGCCTGGTGACGGCACCGTGGCAGCTGGGGCTGTTACGCTTTGTCCATGGCGTCGCGATTGCCGGGCTCATGCCCTCCACCAATAATCTGATTCGTCAGCTTACGCCGCCCGTCTGCCTTGGGCGCATTTATGGCTTCAATCAGTCGGCGCAGTTCATCGGCATGTTCAGTGGGTCCATTTTGGGCGGGCATATTGCGGCGGAGATCGGCATTGCCAATATGTTCTTCATCGTAGCAGCCTTGCTGCTGCTGAATGCCGCCTGGTGCCGGCTGGTTATCTGGCATTCGTAGGGATTCTTTTTGCCGGGGAAACGGAGACCTCGCGGGATCGCAGCACTTGCGGACGAGAGAATTTTGGCCGGAGATATTGACGAACCTGTTTTTATATAATACAATGAAAAAACTGAGGGAGTAATCGGCACATTGTGCGGCATATCAACAGACTGTCGAAAGACTGGTATGCCTTAATTGATGAGACTCACAT
>CAZFPA010000144.1:0-3875 GCA_964520975.1 uncultured Selenomonadaceae bacterium
ATTTCCGGCATACAGCCCAAACGATAGGGAAAGCGGCCGCCGCTGCCCTTATGGACATAGCAGTAATGGCCGGCCTGTTCATACAGTCCGCGCCAATAGCGGAACAGCGGCGGCATCAGCGTGTGTCCGAAAAGCCCCATCTGCCCGCCATGGGTATGTCCTGACAGCGTGAGCACGGCTCCGGCTTTAGCCGCATCATCAAAAAAGTCCGGATGATGTGCCAGCATGATCAGCGTTGCTCCCGCAGGCACCGCTTCACAGGCCGCCCGGACAAAGCGCGGTGCCTTGACACGCGTGACTCCCTGGGTAACCGGATAATCCACGCCCGCAAAATAAAGCGGCGGCTCCCCCGCCCGAACCAGCCGGCTGCTGTTTCGCAATTCATGGATTCTGGCAACGGCCAGTGATTGCTGGATGGCCTTCGCATCACGATAATATTCATGGTTGCCCCATACATAATAGATGCCGTCAGGAAAACGCTCCGCATAGCTGTCCAGCAATCGCGCAGCCGTATCGTTGACTGCCGGCTCCGGGCTGTCAAACAAGTCCCCGGTAATGACCAATACATCCGGTTTTTCCTGCACCGCCGCATCCAAAAGCCGCTGCAAGGCACTGACCGGAACGAATGCTCCCAAATGGACATCACTGAGCTGTGCAATCGTAAAACCATCTAAATTTTCATCCAGCCCCGACACCGGTATAGTCAAATGGTTGCGGTCCAGCAGCCGCGGCTCGATAAACACACTATAAAGCCCCAGCATCGCTGTTCCCCCCAGCAGAATAAAGCCCACGGCCGAGGGAACGTTCCATCCCATGACCTGCAGACAGGCCCAGCCGACCAGTCCGAACAGGCTTCCCAGCACATCGAAAAGCAGCTGCCAGACAAATACGGCCGCCATAAACCTGACCAGGAACAGTCCCGCTGGTATATGCCTGCCGCTGCGCTGCGCCAGCAAAAGCAGCAATACAGAAGCTATATCAAAAACAACGACCACACAGGCTGCCTCTCTCCAGGCATCAGCAGGAAGCCAGTTATAAAGGGATGCTGCTGTCCAGCCAGCCAAAATAAGCATAGTCAAACTGATAGTGCTGGCCACACGCACCCAGACTCCCATCTTTTGCATATACATTCCCCCTGCGATTTCATATCTTTATTGTACTACCTGAAGCTCACACATAGTCAAGCCCGGCAGACAGTCAAAAAGTGCCCTGGACAGAAGCCATATCTTCTGTCCAGGGAACTTTTGCTATTTACTGATAAGCTTTAGCTTTTCAGTCCGTCTATAAAAGCCTGCAGCTTTTCCCTGGAGGGAGCACGGTTGAGGATTTCTCCCTTGACCCACTTCACATCCGCCGCACAACTGGGACGCAAAGCCTCTACTGTCTGCCCAAAGTCACTGCCGCCTGAGGTTGCAAACACGATAATGGTCTTGCCGCTGAAATCATACTGCTCTAAGAAGCTGTTGATGATATGTGGTGCCACATACCACCAGATTGGGAACCCCAGATAAATCCTGTCGTAGGCCTCGATCGTCGCCGCACGATCAGCCAGCTCCGGCCGGGACGCTGCATCCTGCATTTCCACCGTACTGCGCGCCTGCTTGTCCGTCCAGTTGAGATCTGCCCTCGTATATGGAATGGCAGGCTTGATCTCATAAAGATCAGCTCCCGCAACAGCCGCTAAATCCTTGGCGACCTTTGCTGTCACCCCGCTGGCCGAAAAATATGCCACTAATGTCTTTCCCATTTGAATACCCCCATTCACATTTTATCCATTTCTATCATATACCCTGGACCTTGCTCCAACACAAGTTTTTTCGAGAAAACTTCCCGTTGACATTAACAGAAAACGGTATATAATTATCTAAGATAATTACTTAAGGTAATTATCTTCTGCAAAGGAATCCATATTTCAAGACATCATCCGGCTTTTTCGATATTTTTATTTTACCCACAAATATTTTGGAAGGAAGAACAAACTATGAAAGAAAAAAACATAAGCCAATTTTTAGGAGCATGCTATGAAGCGAAACGCATCGTAGAGCTGATGCCGGAGCTTCCAGAAGGAATGAAGCCCAGTCATATCCATATCGTTGATATTATCTGTCAGCTGCAGCAAGCCAACGGATCTGTTCGCATCAGTGATATTGGTACTGCACTGCACGTTACCAATCCGAGCATCACAAGGCTTGTAAATGAACTGGTCAAACTGAAAGCGATTGAAAAGATACAGAGCTGCGAGGATAAACGAGTTTTCACCGTCAGTCTTACCCCCCTCGGACAGACATATCGGGAAAAATACCTGGAGGGATATCACCATGAGCTGGCCGCGCAGCTGGCGGAAATCTCGGAGAAGGATTTGGCCGTAACTGCCCGCGTGATTCATAAAGCCTATCACCTTCTGACTCTAAAAAAATAAGAAAGGACCAAAAATACAAATGGAAACCGACTTTGAAAGAAAACTCAACTTAAAATTAATTTTATCCGTCATAGCTGCAGGACTCATGTCGTTTACCGGCGTAGTCGTTGCAACCGCCATGAACGTTACCTTCCCGACGCTCATGAAGCAATTCGATGTGGATATCGCCGTGGTGCAGTGGATCACAACTGGATATCTCCTCATGCTATCCATCATCATCCCGCTATCATCCTTTTTGAAAAAACGATTTCGCATGAAGCAGTTGTTTCTCTTTGCTAATATTGTTTTTATCATCGCAACGATCATGTGCATGATCGCGCCAAGCTTTATGGTTCTGCTTTTGGGCAGATTGCTGCAGGGTGTCGGTGCCGGTATTGCACTGCCACTCATGTTCAACATCGTGCTGGAACAGGCCCCCTTTGACAAAATGGGCTTCATGATGGGAATCGCCTCCCTGATTGCTGCTATTGCCCCTGCAGTGGGCCCATCCTTCGGCGGCCTCATTGTCAATACACTTGGCTGGCGGATGATCTTTGCCTTTCTGCTGCCACTGCTGCTGCTTTCCACCGGATTTGGTATCTACGCCATACGCCAATCCTCGGCTACCGAGCCGGTTTCCTTTGATATACCCGGATATCTGATGCTGATTATCGGCTTCATATGCTTCATCCTCGCCATCAACTCCGCCAGCAGCGAAGGCTGGCTCAGTGCTCGCGTTATCCTATTATTCCTGGTTTGCCTTACTGCCCTGTTTCTGTTTGTACGACATACCAACAGGATTGAAAAGCCGCTCATAAACCTCAGCATTTTTCAAAAAAGCACCTTCACCTTCAGTGTCCTCTACCTCATTTTGCTCCAATTTGTCTGCCTGGGGATTGGTTTTCTCCTGCCGAATTACTCACAGCTGGTCATGGGCGAAAATGCACTGACCGCAGGCTGCATCCTTCTACCTGGCTGCATCATCGGAGCTGTACTGAATCCTTTCACCGGAAAATTGCTGGATCACTGTGGTGCCGCCGTCCCCATCCTGATTGGTGCCGCCTTTGCCCTGATTGCCTCCTTGCTGTTTGCTGTGTTTATCTCGACCGCATCTACAACAGGACTAACCGGGATTTATATTTTCTTTGCAATTGCCCAGGGCTTCACCGTTGGCAATATCATGACCAACGGCCTGCGCAGTCTGCCGCGTCCACTGAATGCAGACGGCAACGCCGTCTTCAGCACCTGCCAGCAGCTGGCAGGTGCCATCGGAACCTCTGTGGTTTCCACCATTGTTGCATCAACCCAGCAAATGATGCCAAAGGATGCAATGGCCGGAACCATGCTGGGAACACAGCACGCCTTTGCACTTTTATTGGTCTTGACCCTTATAATGACGATTTTTGCCTACCAGGCCGTTCACAAAAAAATGGCTATATCATAAGAAAATAACGGTTCCTTAAAACAAAATCCACGC
>CAZFPA010000145.1:0-3874 GCA_964520975.1 uncultured Selenomonadaceae bacterium
GCACACCATCGCGGAAAAATGCATCCGATAAGGGCTGCTGCTTTCCCTTGAGCACTGGCTCACGTCGATGGCTCAGCAGGCATTCCGGCGTGATTGCCAGCTTTGCTGCCTCTTCCTGCTGACTGAACTCCAGATAGCAATCCTCCCGTGACTCGCCCGGTACAATCGGACAGCGAAAGGCCGGATGCGCACCAATCGAAAAGAACATCTGCTGCTCATCGAGATTGCGCACGCGCCAGCCGACACGCACCGTCCTGCCTTCAAGCGTATAGGAAATCTCCAGTTCGAATTTATACGGATAGCTCCGCAAGGATTCCTCCGACCAGTCCAGCACAAAATGAAGCGACCTTTCTGTCCGGCGCAAAAGCCGGAACTCTGATATCCGCCCCAGGCCATGCGCCGGCAGCTCATATGTCTTCCCTGCCCTGCGGTATTTACCGCCCGCAAGCTTGCCGACAATCGGGAAAAGCACCGGTGAACTGTACTTCCACCAGGACGGATCTCCATTCCACAGATACTCCGTGCCATCGGCTTTTTCCGTCAGGGAGCGAAGCTCCGCGCCATGCTCCCGTACCGTAATGCGTAAATCCTCATTCTCCAAGGTGTAAAGCATTTCAACAACTCCTGTCATGCGACTTGGTCTACCTGAATCTTTGTCTGCAGTTCCTCGACGACTGCACGCTGCACGAAACCGCTTTCCGCTTCCAATGCATTCGCCGTCCCGCAGGCTGCCGCCAGCTTCAGCGCCTGCTCGATAGGCAGGCCGCGCTGCAGGGCTGCGGCCATGCCGGCTACATAGGAGTCTCCCGAGCCCACAGGATTCACCGCATCGATATGGGGGACCTTAATGCGATAGATCTTATCCTGATAGCCTGCAATCGAGCCAGCTGCGCCCAGGGAGACAACAGCCAGCTCAATGCCCTGTGCGAGAAACCCCCGCACCTCGGCAATGACTTCTTCTTCCGTAGAAACTTTCCGGCCCGCCAGAGCCTGGATTTCATCCTTGTTCGGCTTGATGAAATAAGGCTGTGCCTTGATTCCCTCAGCCAAAAGCTCCCCGCTCGTATCGAGCAGGAACTTCCTTCCTGCCTTGCGTGCACGCCGGATGAGCTCCGCATAGAAATCCTGCGGTACACCCTGCGGCACACTGCCGGACGCCACAACTACCTCAGCCTGCTGCAGAAGCTTCATATATTTCTTCAGGAAGGCCTGCTGCTCCTGTTCGGAGACCAGCGGCCCCGGCTCCAAAATCTCAGTCTGTGCACCATCCTCCGTAAGGATAGCCAGACACGAACGCGTCGCACCGGCGGCCTGCACGAAATCCTGCCGGATGCCATAGTCCTGAAGACGCTCGGCAATGAATTCCCCGGACTTGCCGCCGAGGAATCCCGTTGCAATACAATCCTCACCGAGGATGGTCGCAACATTGGCCACATGGATGCCCTTGCCGCCCGGTGTATTGTCCACGCTTGCTGCGCGCATGACCGAGTCCTTGCGCAGTTCCTTCAATACATAGCGCTTATCTACAGATGCATTCAAATTCACAACTAAAATCATCGCTCATCCCTGCCTCAATCCACATTTAATAGCGGTTCTGGCTGCCGCAGACCTCAATCTTATGCTGTACAACCGCCTTCATTGCTTCCTTGCCCGGTGTCATATATTTGCGCGGGTCATTTGCTTCCGGATGTGCAAGGAAGAACTTTTTGACTGCATCCGAGAATGGAATCTTCAGATCCGTTGCAACATTGACCTTGCAGATGCCAAGCGAGATTGCCTTTTGTACGAGCTCATCCGGTACATCCGAGGCACCATGCAGTACAAGCGGAATCTCCACACGCGCGCGGATTTCCTTCAGACGGTCGAAATCCAGCTTCGGCGTGCCCTTATAAAGACCATGTGCTGTGCCGATGGCAACCGCCAGAGAGTCGATGCCCGTAGCAGCAACGAACTTCACGGCATCCTCCGGATTCGTATAGGCGCTGTCAGCATCCTTGACCACGAGATCATCCTCTTTGCCGACGAGCTTGCCGAGCTCAGCCTCTACTGAAGCACCGCACAAATGCGCAAAGCTTACGACCTCACGGACCCTTTCGATATTTTCCTCGAACGGCAGCTTCGATGCATCAATCATGACACTGCGGCAGCCGGCAGCTACAGTAGTCTCGATTTCCTCGACATCTTCATGATGATCAAGGTGGAAAGAGATTGGCACATCAACCTTTTCCATAGCTGCACTTGTGAGCGCAATGAGATAGTCTTTGTCTGCATAGCGTACCGTGGAAGGCGTTGCTGCCAGAATCACCGGCGAATGCATTTCTTCGCAGGTATCGACAACGACCTGCAGGGTTTCCAGGTTATGGATGTTGAACGCCGGTACTGCGTAATGATTTTTCTGGGCATCTGCCAGCATTGCTTTCGTATTATGTAATTTCATATCAATCGACTCCTTTTGTCTGAATAGCATTGACGGTGAGCATGATGCGCTTCGCTGCCAAATCTTTATACCAATACATACTTTTTTTGGGATACCGCTGCTGCGTTTCATAATCGACATAGAAAAGGCCATAGCGCTTTTCATAGCCGTTGGTCCAGGACAACGCGTCCATGAGCGACCAGATGAAATAGCCTTTTACCTCCACGCCCTCATCCATTGCATCGAGCACGGCATTGAGATGCTGCCGGATATAGTCGATGCGCCGGTCATCCTGCACGCTGCCATCCTGCAGCTGTTCATGAATACCGATGCCGTTCTCCGTAATGAAGATCGGCTTTGCCGGATAATTGTCCCGGATGCGCAGCAGCATATCATAAAGGCCGCTCGGAAAAATCGACCAGTCCCAATCCGTAGAGGGAACCTCTGTCTTGTGGATCCTGCGACCGATGCCGCGGATAGCAAAGGTGCTTGTGCCTTTCTTGCCCTGCGCGTTATGGACAACCTTATTCTCACCATCATAGTACTCAATGAAATGACTGGAATAATAGTTGACGCCGAGGAAATCCGTAAGTCCGGCTGCCTCTGTCAGGACCTCGATCTCCGCCTCATTCGGCACGAAGCTCCTGCCCTCATAGCGCAGGATGCGGTTGATCTTGCGCAGGGTTTCCGGCCGGTAGCCGCCCGCAAGCGTAGCATCCAGCAGGAACTCGTTGGCCAGCGTATCCTCAAGATCGGCAGCGAGTGTATTGGCCGGCTGCCATTTGATTGGATAGGCAGCTTCCAGCCGGTGCGCAATGCCGATTTTTCCGGGCAGCTTCATGCTTTTGTAAAGCCTTACTGCTCTGCTGTGCGCGAGCATCATGCGATGCATCATCTCCACGGCCTTGCTCACCGCAAATTTCTCATTTGGCGGAAAAAGTCCCGTGATATACTGCCCGGAAGCCAGCGTGAAGGGATCTTTCAGGGTGATCCAGTGACGCACACGGCTGCCGAAACGCTCAAAACAAACCCTTGCATATTGCAGGAATGCTTCTGCTGTTTCCTGAGCCAGCCAGTCTCCTTTTTGGAAAAGGTAGAGCGGCGTATCAAAATGATAAAGCACCACATAGGGCTCGATGCCATTTTTCAGGCAGGTATCAATGAGATCACTGTAGTATTGCAGCCCGGCTTCGTTGACCCTGCCATCCGGAGCTGGAAAAATACGCGGCCAGGCAATCGATATCGTAAGCGCCTGCAGATTGAACTCCCGGCTGCGCTCGATATCTTCACGATAGCGATGGAAAAAATCACTGGCCTCTTCTCCATCAAAGCCCTTATCCGGCCTTTGCAGGAAGCCATCCCAGCAGCAGGCACCGCGGCCGCCCTCCCGGGCGGCTCCTTCTACCTGGAATGCAGAGGTCGCTGCACCGAAACCCGAGTGCGTTGGAAATGTCGGAG
>CAZFPA010000146.1:0-3870 GCA_964520975.1 uncultured Selenomonadaceae bacterium
ATCCTGCAGACCTCGGCACTGCGCGCTCCGCTCCTGCGCATCAAACAGCATAAAAAATCCCCGGCAGCATAGATTTCTCCATGCTGCCGGGGGCTGTTCTTTCCTCACGCGAGTGCGATATCTTCCGTGCTCTTGATCAGGGCTTCCTTGATGCCGATTGGACAGAGGCCTTTTACCACGAAGGCCTTTTTCTCAATGAGCGTATTCATTACACCCTCGACTTCGGCTTTCGTGAGTCCCTCTTTCGGATCTGCGAGACTGTACGTTACCGTCTTTGCTCCCTCCAGCTTGAACGTCATTTTCAATGTCTTGCTCATGATTTCGTCCCCCTTTCAATCCTCTGTGCTCAGGCCTGCTGCAGTGCTGCAGCGTCCTGGCGCGATACGTTGCTTACGGCATACATCTGAAGCTTGCCGAGCGCCTGGCCAAGTGCCAGGACATCCTCATCGCTGAGCTCCGGATTCACGCGGGTGAAGGTTCTCTGCCCATAGGCCACCGCACCATTTGCACCAGTTCCTACAGCCACCTTCAGGATAATCTTGCTCGTTGCCTCGTTTCTTTCGATTGCCATATCTCTCATCCCCTTTCACTCTTATACATGCAGTATCTGCGGCCATTTACAACAGCAAAAGGAAAAAGAAAACGCGCCCGGGATGGCAGTCCCAGACGCGTCTTTTGCAAGGCTGGCTGTGTTAGAACTTGCTATCCAGCCATTTGCAGATGCAGCAGCTAACTACTCCTGCCATGACAGCAAGCATAAAGTTGTTGAATAGATTCAAAGATCTCCCTCCTTTCGGCTGGAGATGCACAGCGAAATTATTATATCATAGATTGAATTTTTTTTAAATCATGCTATAATTAGGGTAGCTAAAGTTGTTGATATGATTCAAGGAAACCTGCAGGATGGCAGTCCTGCGGGCATAAAGAAACTCCCCCTGGTCCGGCATGTGCTGGATCAGGGGGAGTTTTTTTGTGCTGCAAATGCACGTCACAAAGGAACCGTCTCTTCATTTTGCTTCACATTACTGCGCCACCAATTTATTCGTAATGGTCAGGAATTTCGCCGGGATGGGCAAATCCAGCCGCCAGATGATGTTGATTGGCTTGCTGCCGTTATGGCGGACATAGCTGGCGGTACCAAGGAATAGATATGGGGCTGTGCCGCAGATATCTTCTTTATTTTCCCGCACGAAAAGCAGGATGCGTCCGCCTTGCTCACGATGATGGATATAGCGCTGGCCGGTAGGCGAAGTATCCGAGGTCGTGCTCTGGCTTTGCCAATGAAACAGGTTCTGGTTGATGGAATAATCCTTGTACATCGTCGATGGTGAGTAGTGTTTTTCGCTCTTGTTGAGCGTAATCATGAAGATATCAAGTTTCTTTTCCTCCAAATGATATACACCCGCCCGCACGGTATTGGGTTTATAATAATCCATCGCTGCAAAAAGCTGATCACGCGTATAATGACAATGCGCATCGAGCGGACAAGCAAAGCCAAGATCACAAGGCTGGTCGATGAAGTCGAGCTGTTCCTGCTGATAAGCAAGAATCTCCTGCAGTTCCTGCAAAAGCACCGGATTCCTGCTCAGTGTGCTGATGCTTTCCGCAGGGCTTGCAAAGCCAAGCTTCTCTGTGGAATCCTGCCAGATAGTGAAGTGCAGCATCTGCAGCATACGCTCCTCCAGCGGAGAAAATATCCGTGTCGCAAGCTCATCCAACCGGGCAAGCACGTCCGTCAAAAAGCTCAGCCAGCGTCTTGAATCAATTGCGGCAAAGCTTTTGCAGGCACGTGTCAGCATGACCTCATCCGGTTCCTGGAATTCCTCGCGCACACCTGCTGCAACGCACAGCCGGGCAAAGGATTCCTTGTTATTCCTGCGATAAAGCTGCCGCAGCTCCAGATGATAATAGCGCAGGAAATTGCTCAGCGTAACTTCCTGTCCAACATCTGCCTGGAAATCACGGATTTTTTGGATGATCCCCTGCCGGTTATTCAGCGAGGCCCGAATATTATCAAGAATATAGTCACGCGCCTTTTTCTCCAGTTGGATATAGCAGCCATGCGGCACAGCAGTGAAGCCATGACGGATTTCGCCTTCCACGCTGCGGCTCGTATTGCTCAGCAGCGCATTGAACTTTTCTTCAAAACGATATTTCTTATTCGCCTGCCCGATGAAGTCCAGTACCGTCAGGCATTCTTTCCCTTCAGCGAGCCGCAGTCCGCGGCCAAGCTGCTGCAGGAAAACCGTCAGAGACTCGGTTGGGCGCAGGAAAAGAATCGTATCGATTTCCGGAATATCCACGCCTTCATTATAGAGATCTACAACGAAAATGAAGCGGATACTGCCTTCTGCCAAAGCCCGCCGTACTTCACTGCGCTCGTTATCCGATGAGCCGCCGGTCAGATAGCGTGAAGGGATGCCCTGTTGATTGAAATAATCTGCCATGAACTCTGCATGCTTGATGGATACGCAGAACCCCACGCCATGCATGCGCGTCAGGTCTGTCACATAGCGGTTTATACTCTGCACAATGAGTCCCGCACGATTGCGTGCTGTCTTCGTCTGCAGTGCGTAGACATTGGTGAGCTCGCTTTTGGCATAACCGCCATTTTCCCAGCGCAGCTGGCTGAGGTCAACGGTATCACTTACGCCAAAATAATGGAACGGGCAGAGCATGCTGCGCTCGATGGCCTCCGGCAAACGCAGCTCCGCGGTCGCATGACCGCCGAAGTATTGCAGGATATCCTTGCCATCCATGCGCTCCGGTGTCGCGGTAAGTCCCAGTAAAATCTGCGGCTGATAGTAGTGCAGCAAACGCTGATAGGATTCGGCTGCCGCATGATGGAATTCATCGATAATAATGTAGTCGTAAAAGTCCGCGGTGGTCTTGCTGCTCCATTCCTGTGAATTGAAGGTTTGGATGGAAAGGAAAAGATGATCGATTTGCTCCGGACGATACTGTCCGACAAATAAGTCACCAAAATTGGGATCGCGCAAGATCCCCTGGAAGCAGGCCTGGCTCTGCTGCAAAATCTCTTCCCGATGCGCAATGAACAGCAGACGATTTGGCTTCCCCGGATGTGCCTGGCAAAAACGCGCATAGTCAAACGCCGCGATTACCGTCTTGCCCGTTCCGGTCGCTGCCACGATCAGATTGCGGAAATTATGACGGATTTCCCGTTCAGCTGCGATCTGCTCCAGGATTCGGCGCTGATAGCCATAAGGCGTAATGGTAAACGAATAGGCTCCAGGTGCTTCTGCTGCCTGCTCCGGATAGCGTTCCCGGCGAATCGCTGCAGCCAGTTCGTCATGCTGTGCAATGGTATAACGCTCAAATTCCGGCGCATGCCAGTAGGATTCAAAGGTTGCCATCACCTTCTGCATCGTTACCGGCGAATCATAGGCTGTGATTTTCACATTCCACTCCAGGCCACTGGAAATTGCTGCATGGGAAAGGTTCGAGGAACCAATATAGGCCGTATGATATTCCGTATTTCGATAGAAAAGATAGGCCTTGGCATGCAGGCGCGTACGCTTTGTATCATAGGACATGCGTATCTCCACGCCTGGCAGTCCGGCCAGTGCATCAATGGCTTTCACATCGGTTGCACCCATATAGGATGTCGCAATCAATCGCAAAGTTCCGCCCCGCCGGGCAAAGGTTTGCAGTTCCTCATAAATCAGGCGCAGGCCGCTCCATTTGATAAAAGATACCAGCATATCGATATGATCCGAGGAAAGGATTTCCTTTTTTAGCTCGTTGAACATAGATGGCTCGCTCTGTGCACCAGTAAAAAGCGATGTCTCAATCAGCGAAGTTTCCGGCCGCGGCACCTTGGCCTGTGGACGCAATACGCGCACATTATTT
>CAZFPA010000147.1:0-3775 GCA_964520975.1 uncultured Selenomonadaceae bacterium
GATGATGCGGCGCTGGCTGGCATCATCCGGGAGAGTCTGGAAAAGCATCATTTAGCGTTGCCTGGTACGGCGTATTTTGATCCGGAGCTGGATCATTTGAGCCGCTTTTATGGAGCTTCGGCCCGGCGGGCATATTTTGTTGTGGTTGATGAGGAAGGGCGCGTGCTGGGTGGCTGTGGTGTAGCGGAATACGTTGGCAATCCTCAATATGCGGAGCTGCAAAAGCTGTATCTGCATACGGCGGTGCAAGGGCAGGGGCTTGGCTATGCGCTCATTGAGCGGGTCTATGATTTTGCCAGGCAGCAGGGCTATCAGAAGCTGTATCTCGAAACGCATCATGCCCTGGCTGCAGCTGTCCATGTGTACGAACGGGCAGGTTTCCAAAAGCTTGACGGGCCGATTCCGGGCAGTCAGCATGGCAGCATGGATATTTTTTTCTTACGGGATATTCCGCCAGTTGATGGACAGAAAAGTGATTCATGCAGCGTAGCTTATGGTACTATACGAAGGGCAGGAGAAGGCATGGAAATTGAGAGACAATTTCTGGTAGAGAATTTACCGGGGCTGCCATCCGTTTATGAGCAGCTTCGGCAGGGATATATTTCCCTGGAGCCGGAGATTCGCATCCGGCAGATCGGCACGGAGAATTTTTCCCTGACCGTCAAGCGGGGCAGTGGACTTGTTCGTCAGGAGTGGGAGACGGAAATCACCGTGCAGGAGTTTATAAATCTTCGGCAGCGACTGGAGCCGGGAACCCTAATGATTGAAAAGCGCCGGTATTCGATTCCGTTGCCGGACGGCCTTGTAGCTGAGCTGCATGTGCACGAACGCCATTTGATCGGGCTCAATTATGTGGAGGTCGAGTTCGCTTCAGCTGAGGCGGCAGAGGCTTTTCAGCCGCCTGCCTGGTTCGGTCGGGAAATTACGGAGGATGCCCGCTTTTCGTATGGAACACTGGCCAAACGAGACGGGATTGAGATTTTGCGGAGTGCGATGGCAATAAAATGATAGGAAATTCAGTAATATTTTTCGTTGGATGACGTATAAAAAGAAATGGAAAGGATGTGAGCCATCATGTTGAAGAATGAAGAGGTATTATTAAAGGCTCTTTATACAGATCCCCAGCTCTTTCAGCAGGCGGTCAGTCTGGATCGGGAGGCTGCTTTTGCAGCCGTTCATGATATTGTCCCTGATTGTACCCGTGAGGATCTTGAGGAGTTCTCCGATGTCTATGCCGTTAAGTATGTTTCCCTTATCCGGATCATTGATGCTGCGGTTCGGGATCCTCAGATCAAGGAAAAGATTTTTTCTGCGGATAAAGCACTGGCTTATGAGACTGCGCAGCAGATTTCTACCGGGTATTCGAAGCAGGATTTTGAGCAGTTCATGGAGCAGCAGGCAGACCTGGCTTTCCAGTGCATGGCTGCTACATTTATGGAGACAGGCAATACGCCGCTGACGGAGCTTGAGCTTACTGAGGTGACTGGTGGTATGACACCATTTCAAATGGCGATGATTCCAGGGAAAATTATTAAGCCTCTGCAGGCAAAATCGCATCCGGAAGTGAAGAAAGAGGTCATTATGGGAGTCCGTAGTTTCCTGCCGGATTTGATAAAAATGGTGTTTGGGGCCATCGGCCATTGTTTCGTTGCAGGATCGCTGGTTGCAACGCCGCAGGGAAATAAGCCTATTGAAAAGATCCAGGTCGGTGATGAGGTCCTGGGGGCAACCGAGGATGGGAAAATCGTTACCTGCCGGGTTACGGAATTGCTGCCGCCGGCTGAGGAAAGTATCTTTACCGTACGGTTCCAGGATGGCACGGTCTGGCATACAACAGCTTCGCAGTGGTTCTATACAGGCACTGAGTTTTATAGCCTGTTGAATATTCGGGATCATACCGCTCTGACAGTGCAGGGAACGCAGGTTGCAATCGATGAGGTCATCCGCACCGATCGGACGGAGATTGTTTATGATTTTGTGGTGGATGGTTATAACGTCATGTTCATCAATGGCATTGCAGCTGAAGGCTACAGCGAAGCGTAATATTTTTCCCACTGAAACGTATGAGGAAAAAAGGAAAGGATGTGAATCCAAATGTTGAAGAATGAAGATGTATTATTAAAGGCGTTGTATACAAATCCGAAGCTTTTTCAGCAGGCTGCTAACCCGGATCGGGAGGCTGCCTTCGCTGCCGTTCATGATATTGTTCCGGATTGGAATAGCGACGAATTTGAAGCGTTTTATGATGCATGCGTCCTGAAATACTTTTCGCTTATGCGGGTCATAGATGCTGCGGTCCGGGACAGCCAGATCAAGGAAAAGATTTTTTCTGACGACAGAGTACTTGCCTATACAACGGCGCAGTCGATTTCCATGGGTTATTCGGAAAATGATTTTCAGCAGTTTATGGATCAGCATGCGGATTTAGCCTTTCAGTGTCTGTCCTCTGAATTCATGGCCACAGGGAATACGCCGCTTGATGAAGAGTCGCTGGCGGAAGTGGTTGGTGGGTCAGGCTTCTTTAATGATTTCCTGGATTTTTTGAGAAAGCTCAAAAAGATTTCGGATCCCATTAAGACCAAAAAGCCTGCAGGCACAAAAGAACAGCTTTCCAAGGCACTCGGACTTCTACCAAAATTACTGGAGGATATGCTCCGGGCTCTCGGGCACTGTTTCATTGCGGGATCGTTGGTGGCAACACCAGAGGGCAGTAAGCCTATTGAAAAGATCCAGGTCGGTGATGAGGTTCTGGGGGCAACCGAGGATGGGAAAATCGTTACCTGCCGGGTTACGGAATTGCTGCCGCCGGCTGAGGAAAGTATCTTTACCGTACGGTTCCAGGATGGCACGGTCTGGCATACAACAGCTTCGCAGTGGTTCTATACAGGCACTGAGTTTTATAGCCTGTTGAATATTCGGGATCATACCGCTCTGACAGTGCAGGGGACGCAGGTGGCAATCGATGAGGTCGTCCGTACTGATCGGACGGAGACCGTTTATGATTTTGTAGTAGATGGTTATAATGTCATGTTCATCAATGGCATTGCAGCTGAAGGCTACAGCGAGGAATAAAAGAGGGAAAAGAGCCTTCCGTTTGGGCGGGAGGCTCTTTTCATGGAATGGGGAAATGTTTTGCATGAAGCATATAGAAGTCGTTACCGCAGCCATCATTCAGAAAGGCAGGCTGCTCACGGTGCAGCGCAGTTATGGTCCCTATACGGGCTGCTGGGAGTTTCCTGGCGGTAAGATTGAAACAGGAGAGACGCCACAGCAGGCATTGCAGCGAGAAATGCAGGAAGAAATGGGGGCGCTGGTTGCTGTGGGGGAACTGGTAGGTGAAGTCACACATGTCTATCCGGAATTTGAGGTGACGCTCCATTGCTTCCTTTGTACGGTAATGGAAGGGCCGCTTCAACTTTTGGAGCATCAAAGTGCCCGTTGGCTGGACAGGGAATCGCTGCATGATGTTCCCTGGCTGCCCGCGGATATTGCACTGCTGGACAAGCTGTCGAAAATGCTTTGCTGAGATTCGTTTGAGCAAGCTTCAACTGCCTAGTACAGCGTGCACGAAATACCTAGTCGAATTACTTGTCTGAATTTCCATCTGCCGCGTTGTCGTCAATCGGCATAGCCACCGCTATGCCTCACTCCTCCGCCTTGCAGCTGAAAATTCATCCTGCGTACTTCTGGTCCAGTTATTTCGTGTACGATGTACTAGTGTATATGCAAACCTTCACGAAAAACAAGAAAATCCGCGGCGATTTAATCTATTTCT
>CAZFPA010000148.1:0-3731 GCA_964520975.1 uncultured Selenomonadaceae bacterium
GCGTGACGGCCGTTCCGCAATAGAAGCAGAAATGCTCCGCCAGCTTTTCCTGTTTGACCTGTCCCGTGAGCTTGTTCCTGCGGCAGAAAGATTTCACGGTATTCTCAGATATTCCCAAAGCCTGCGCTACTCGAATATAGCCCATGCCACGCTGTCGCAAAGCTTTAATCTGTTCTTTTTGTTTGTCTGTCATAATCGAAACCTCCCTCTGAGCAAATGCTTTCCAATATACAAAGGACAAAATGTCGCCTCTTGAGTACCAAATAAAAAATGACTCGCAGGAAAATCCCACGAGCCATTCTTTCACATATTCAATATCGCCAGACATGCTTCACTTCCCAGCCAGATACATCCACTTTCCCTTCTGGCTTCAGATGAACTTCTACCGCCACGGCTTTATTTTTTGCGTAATTTCGCTGTACTTCCAAGGGGATATAGCCGTTCCCTTGGTGATTGCCATACCCTGTGGCAACCTCCCAATCTGCATCTAGGTCGATTTTCATGACATCAACCTTATAGGCTTGCGTATTGGCGACAACAGCGGTCCGATCGGTTTTCTCTAAGGCAGCAGCAGGCAACGTCGTATCTTTTTCTTGAATCCGCTCTGCCACATCTTCTGCCGCGGTCTGCAGGGATGGTGCCTGTACAGTAAAGCTCGCCACTGGCTGTTGATTCTTTAAATCATTATAGGCCGCTTCTAATTTCATCGCATTGTTCTTCGAAATGTTCAATTCCGCAGCTAAATCCTCGACTTTTTGCATTTGCGCTTCCTGCAGCACTTTTGCCTGCTGGTACTGTTCTTCGGCTTGCTGAGTCCTATGCCAAAGCCAGACAAAAAGCATAATGCCTACTAGTAAATATGCGATCCATCGTTTATGAGCTAACAACCATTGCATGCTCAACCTTCTTTCCCATAATCCGTAACCCCACGTGCAATAGCTCTGGCATACGTATCCTGCCAATCGGGATCGGCAAGCAGCGCAGCTTCTTCATCGTTTGAGATGAATGCCATTTCTACGAGACACGCCGGCGCGTCGGTATGCACTAAAACATAAAACCGGGCTTCTTTGTCAGCATCGCCATCAGAATAATCACTTCTGCCCAGACGATCCGGGAATTGATCCATAATCTGCTGATAAATGCAGGTGGCCAAATCATCGCCAGCGGTTTGGCCGGGAGAGGTCCATACCTCAAAGCCGTTTGCTTCTTCGCTTACCGCGCTGTTGCAGTGAATGGAAACAAAAGTGTCGGCCGGCCAGGAATTCGCGGCTTCGCAAATCTCGTCTAAGGAATCGCTCTGCAGCACTTTCGTCTCACAGCCTGCTGTTTCCAAATACGCCGCGACCTTTGTTCCAACCACCAGAGCAACATCACATTCGCGAAGGCCGGTGTTTGCATTGACAGCTCCCGGATCTGGATTCCCATTCGGTGCATGGCCCGGATTGATGAATACGCGCATATTATGCATCTCCTTTTTCGCCCGGTGCCAGGCCAGGCTCTGTGTTGAATTTACTGTCCGTGTGGTATTTTGCCCAGGCTGTTCCCGCAAGGCCTAAAATCGACATCAGCGCAGTTCCGACTGCCTGGATTCCTGTCCAACAAGAGGCAAGTTCAAAGGCTTTTACGTCAAACATGGCATTGTACCAATAGCCGCAAAACCAAGAGATGGCAATGATCGCTAAGAATCCCATCCAGAAAATGGCGAGAAATAAAACAAGCGCAAGCCAATTTGCCTGCACCCAATTCGAAAATGCTATGATTTTATCTTTCATAAATGCCCTCCTATTGTTTTGTCGCCCAAATAAGCAGCTGCACGAGGCAGCTGGCCACACAGCCCAAGACCGCTGCCATCCGATAGATTCCGGAAATCTGTTCTTTGATGGCATCAGTCAAATCCTTTTTCAGTTCATTTCGATCCACCTGCATGACATTAAGCCGCTCCTGTGCGGATTGTAGCGCGGATTCCAAATGGGCGACCTGGATTTCCAGCCGATCGATCTTAGGCTGGCAAACAATGCATTGCTTCGAGGTGCTTTCCTGGCGCGCTTCAATTCGTGTAAGCCGTTGCAGCACCTCATGTTCAAAGCCTTCATTTCCCATAGGCTCTCACCGCCTTTCTGTTTTGGGCATAAGAAAAAGCAGCCTATTTCTAAGCTGCTTACGGTATGCTATAATGTTTTCTTGAGATAGTTGATGATATGTCACTCTCCTACAAGTCCAGTAGGAGGTGGTGCTCATGACGAAGTATGAACTGTCATCGCTTGCGACAGCAGTGGCGACTCTGATTGTAACCATCTTTTCGTTGTTTCGATAAAATGAAAAGAGCCACATAGTTGGCCTACGCAGCTCTTTTACATCCTAATTAAACCCGAGGAGAGCTGACGTTGTCCAGACATCAACTATCTCTTATTTCTGATTATAACGCATCGCGCTAAAAATTTCAACAAATATGGCTGACTCCACGCACTCGCTCCGGCGGGTATTTTTTTATGCCTACGACTGGTCAATATTACCGCCAAAAGCAACCCCCGCCATCATATAGTTTCTTCTATATTGTCACTATAACTTATTACACAATTTCTGCCGTGACGTTTTGCATAATACAGCGCCTGATCCGCCTTTTTCACAAGATCTTCTACACATCTGTCGGCTTCAGGAATTAGTGACATTACACCTACACTAACCGTCACATAGGGACTTACATCGGAAGATTTATGTGGCAATCTCAAATTTTCAATCAACAGCCGTATATCTTCGCCTACTTTTGCGGCACCACTTATCGTTGTATTTGACAGTAATACGATAAATTCTTCCCCTCCGTATCTAGCTGTATAATCACCGGAACGATGTACATGCTTTGCCATGATCTCTGCGATTTGCCGCAAGCATTCATCTCCCGCCTGATGCCCATAGGTGTCATTATATTTTTTAAAATAATCTACGTCAATCATTACTATGGCAATCGGTACCTTTCCTCGGAAACTCCGTCTCCACTCCTGTATTATGGTCTCTTCAAAACAACGCCGATTCAAAATCCCTGTCAAACCGTCGACCGTCGACAATAAGCGAAATTTTTCATTCAACTGCTCAAGCTCCTGTGTTCGACTATCTACCTGTTTTTTTAACCTTCCTACCATAACTACCATAGCTATGACAGCAACAAAAATAACTATGATTTTGTATAAATCTACATCTGTGTAATAAAACAACTTTCCTGTTTGCGAAAAAAAATAACCACAATATAACAGCGTGAGCAATCCACTAATACTGCCATAATAAAAACCGCCAACAAAGGTAAAGAATACAACCACTAGTAAACAAATGATTGCTGGGTTAGGAATATTAAAGGTATGAACCAATGCAATCGTAGAAATGGTCAAAACCAAGGTTGCCAACAGAAGATTTTGTGACAGACAACGACAAATATTTTGGGGCGTATTTATCATTTTTCCAGCCTCCGCTCACTATATAAAAGCAATGTTTTTAATGGTCATAAATACAACGAACATATTCTTTGTTATTTCTAATTATTCTTACGATCCTAAAAAAATCAAGATACCTGAATCTCACAAATCAGGTAGCTTCTTCACTAATTTTTAATTCCTGAGGAGAGCCGATGCGACAAAACATCAGTTATCTCTTGTTGCTGATTTTACCACAAAATTTATTGTAAAACAAGGGATAATTGCAAGTGCAAATTGAACAGTTGTTTTAATCAAGAACATTTATCA
>CAZFPA010000149.1:0-3722 GCA_964520975.1 uncultured Selenomonadaceae bacterium
TGGATGCATGTTTCGATCCACGGGAAGCAACTGAGGAAGAACGTACACTGGCAAAATATCTGGAAATCATCGAAAACAGTTCGGTTAGCAGGGCAGTGAATCTTTTGCAGATGCTGCATGCGGAAGTCCGGGTAAGCGGTTATTTGTCCAGGCTGCCGTCAGGCCGGTATGGCATTGAGGGAACGGACGTGGAATTGACCAGCGGTTCTACCTGCGAAGTATATGCTCCTTATCATGAACTGGGAGACGATGATGAACTGCTGACTTGGCAGCCCATGCGGGTGGAATACGATTGTGCGGAGTATCATTTCATCGAGAATCCTTACATCAAGCTGGACGGTGTCCTGATCCGTATAAAGAGAATGTGGTAAAAGAAAAAGACCTTGTCAGTTGGCCGCTGACAAGGTCTCCAAGTGGAAGTCCACTATAGTGTTTGAATTGATATAAACATTATAGCAGATTTTCGCTTGGATTTCTATTGATTTAAGCGAAAGGATGAAGAAAAATGAAGACATTTTCCTTGATTAACAAAAAAGGCGGCGTAGGAAAAACGACCATCACGGTCAACCTTGCCTATGCTCTGGCAGAAAGCTGTGATTTACGGGTGCTGGTCATCGATAACGATGATCAGGGCAATGATACGCAGTTCTTTGGTATTGAAGAGGGACGGACGCTGGCAGATATCCTGCTGCAGAAGGCGGGCTTGTCAGAGGTGATCCAGCATACCCGTTATCCGAAAATCGATATTGTACCGAGCTCAGAGGCGCTGCTGGATGCCAATGTCGTTATCATCAAGGATGAGGATATCGTCCAGCAGAATATCCTGCGTGAGGCCATGCAGGAAGTCGAGGAACAGTATGATATCTGTCTGATCGATAATCCGCCGACCATCAATGCGTCGGTAATCAATGCACTGGTTGCCAGCGATGAGGTCATCATCATTTCATCACCGGATAAGTACAGCATTCGCGGGGCGAAGCAGATGCTGGGCTATATTGAGGGAATCAAGGAATATAATCCGGGCCTGCGCTATCGTGGCTGCCTGCTCAATAAATACAACAGGACCTGGCATGGAATGAATATGGTTCAGGACCTCAATGCGATATCACCTGTATTCAATCAGCGGATTCGATATACGAAGGACAAACTGGAAGCCTCTGCGGCAAAAGGCGAGTGCATTTTTGAGTATTCACCAAACTGTGGCTTTGCCCAGGATTTGAAGCATTTCCTGACGGAACTGCTGATGGGGGAATGAGCCATGAAAAAACAGAATGCAAGCCTCATCGCCAAGATGTTGAACAAGAATTCTCAGCCGGAGCAGAAACCGGCAGCAGAAGAAATCCTGATGCTGGATGCCCGTGAGCTGGTGCCGAATCCCAAGAATAAAGAATATAGTCTGGAGGATATTGAGCAGCTGGCTTCAATGATCCAGATGACGCATAATATCGAACCGGCTACAGCCCGTAAGCTCGAAGATGGACGGTTCATGCTGACCAGTGGCCATCGCAGGCGGCTGGCCCAACTTTATCGGTTTGAACAGGGATGGATCGATAAGCCGATGATGCCGGTTATCCATCGGGAGATCATCAATGATTTTGAGCAGGCAATTTCCAATGATGAAATGGAGACACTGAATATTGTCTTTCCTAATAAGGGGCAGCGGCGTCACCTGACACCATCTGAAGAAGCTGCTGAAATTGCGATGATCCGGCCTATCCTGTACAAGATTTACCAGCATGAAAAGCAGAGTGGGACGGTAGAAGGAAAGTTCCGCACGTTCTTTGCGGATGTGCTGGATATGTCAGAGGCTACGCTGCATCGTAAAGAAGCTATCAATCACGTATCGGAGAAAATCAAGGGCGAAATCGATGCTGGAACAATCAAGCCAACAGCTGCAGCAGCTTTAGCTTCCATGGAGCCAGATCAGCAGAATGCAGTAGTGGAGAAGATCCGGTCCCATGGAGAGGACGTATCGACGAGTACGGTGCAGAAGGCCAGAAAGGCTACAGAGAAAGCTGCAACGGCAGAACCTGCTCCGGCTATTACTGCACCTGTTGAAAAAGAGGAGACTGTTAGCTTAATCGCACCGGATCCCATCGAAGTAAACAGCTGGGTACGGAAGAAGGTCTATGATCAGCTTTGTGAGACCAAGGCCTGGCTGGATATGGCAACAGAGGCGAAATCAGAGAAAGAACTTCCTTTGTGGCAGGCCAGGGTCAGACGTTTCCGGGATATCTTGAATTTCCTGGATGGAAAACGGGGTGATAGTAATGAGTAAGCTTTTGATTGCAGATGTTCCTTTGGTCGTACTGCCAAAGCTGGCAGAGAAGATCGGACTGAATGAAGCCATCTTCCTGCAGCAGCTTCATTATCGGCTGGAGCACGCTAAATATGAGATTGATGGTCATCGGTGGGTATATAACACCGTTAATGATTGGAGCAAACAGTTTCCTTTCTGGTCACAGCGTACACTGGCCCGGACAATTTCCAGCCTTGAAAAGCGTAAGCTGGTACTGACCGGCAACTATAATCGCAAAGGGTTTGATCGTACCAAGTGGTATACCATCGATTATGATCTGCTGGACCAGCTGGAACTGGAGGATAAAGAACCAACAGAGGACGTGGAAGAATTAGAAAGCGAAAATCCAGACGCTGCCAGCTATCCAAAGGAACAATCTGAGCCGGAATATGTTAGTGGCAGGTCCAATAGGACAGATTGTCCGAATGAGGAAAATCAAGGGTTGATGGAAGGTTTGCTTAGTGGTATCAGCATTATGCCAAATTGTCCGAATGGGGAAATTCGGGAACCGGAGGATAGTTCGCCTTCTGCATCGTGCCAGAGTGGCAGGTCCAATCTGCCAAATTGGCACGATGGAAGCAGACAAGATGACGAAATGGAATCTGCCAACTTGTCGGTACCAATACCAACAGACAACAACAGTAGGGTTCCTCAAAGAACAACTACAACACTTCGTACCAGTCAGCTGCCCATGGAGAAGGTTCCTGCATCAGCTGGTTGGGGCATGGAACGATTGTTGTTGTTGGCCCAGCAATATGGCATATCAGAAGCAACGATACGCAAATATATCCGTTCTTATGGCGAAGAGCTCGTCAGTAAGGAATGTGCTTTGCTCAAGAAATCCATGGAGAAGAAGATCATCAAGAATCCAGCAGGTTGGCTGCATAGTGCCTTGGAAAATCAATACGAGGATACTCTGGCACTCTATGAGCAGGAACAGCAGGCAAAGAAGGCTGCCAGTGCTGCCAAAGTGAAAGCTATGGAGGAATACTATGCTCAACAGGAGGCGGCTAAGGAAACGGAAGAAATCGATCCGACCAGTCCGTTTTATAAATATCTTTTGTCCCATAAAGGTGGTGAGCAGGATAAGTCATAAGGAACAGGTAGGAAGGTGTTCAAAATGAACACCTTTCAGGAAACTGCAGTGGGAAGCTGATCCATGAAGGATGTGGTATGGTTTGCGGTTAGAACTGATGATTGATGGGAAGATCATGATGAGAACAGCACAGGGAACACGTAAGGGGACAGAACTGATCTGGTATGATGGCAAGCGTCTGCTTTCCATCAAGGCTGGCCCTATGGATGCTTTCCAGATTACGCTGTCAAGCATACCGACGAAAGGGGGTGAATCACATGAGCTTGAAGGTCAATCCAGTGCAGGATGAAGATTATGGGATGGACTTCGATGACGGTGTCCTGACCG
>CAZFPA010000150.1:0-3682 GCA_964520975.1 uncultured Selenomonadaceae bacterium
TCTATCTAAAATCCATCTTTGATACAATGTAACTTTGCCCTTGAACCTTTTGACTTTGCCTTGCATTTTTTAACTTTGCCCCATACTTTTTGACTTTGCCCCTTAGGGGTATACATTTTCAGAGGGGAAAGTTAAAAGGTTCAAAAAAAGCAGAAAAACACCCCGCATTTTCTGCGGAGTGCCGTGTTTGCCGTGAGCCTTATACTCTGATTTTCAATCCGTTTTTCATCGTGAATACCACATCAGTGGTACTGTTGACTGTCATATAATCCACCAAGGCACACCAGCTGTTCTCGTCAAATATACTGATGATGTCTGGCATGGCTTTTACTTCTGAGATAAATTTCTTCATCATTTCTCGCTGCGCCTGTTTCTCCAAAATGGACTGCCCTATTTTCTCCAACTCGCCCTTGGCGTTATCAAATCGCTCTGTCAGCGAATTGTAGTGGTTTTCATAATAGTCTTGATTCTGTGCCACTCGTGCGTTGTTCGCAATGCTCTGCTCGATAAGTTCCACCACAACATTCATTTCAGCCTGTAATTCTTTTTGTCGGCTTTCCAATGATGTGGTGTCAAAAGCCGTCTGCTCGATTTCCTCGTATGCACCGATGATGCCATCTCGCTGTCCTGCGAGAATATTCATGGCTTTGACGAACATTTCCTTTATGGTGTTCTCATCGAAGTGTGGTGTGTTGCAGCCGTCTTTGAATTTGTGATTGCACTGCCAGATAACCTTTCGGTATTTATCGTTAGAATGCCACACCTTTGAACCATACCATGAACCGCAGCACCCACATTTTATTCTGCTTGAGAAAATGCTGACGGAGCTGGCTCTATTCTTGCCGGGAACACGGGAGTGCATCATCACCTGCACCGTATCAAAAACGGACGGCTCGATAATGGCTTCATGATTGCCCTCCACATAATACTGTGGAACTTCGCCCTCGTTAGGCTTTTTCTTTTTGGTAAGAAAATCCGTGGTATAGACCTTCTGCAATAATGCATCGCCCTTGTATTTCTCATTTGTAAGAATACTCTGCACCACCGCCTTGCCCCATACCTTTTTGCCGCCGGGGGTAGGAATGCCCTCTGCCGTCAGCTGTTTGGCAATGACATAGGGCGATTTCCCTTGCAAAAACAATCCGTATATTTTACGGACAATCTTCGCCTGTTCCTCGTTGACTACAAGGTTGCCATTCTCTCCACGGTCATAACCAAGGAATCTGCCGAATGGAACGCTGACCTTGCCGTCTGCGAATCGTTTTCTCATGCCCCATGTGCAGTTCTCCGAAATGCTGCGGCTTTCTTCCTGTGCCAGCGAACTCATTATGGTAATCAGCAATTCGCCCTTGCTGTCAAAAGTCCAAATGTTCTCCTTCTCAAAATAGCATTCCGTGCCGTTTTCCTTCAATTTTCTTATGGTAGAAAGACTGTCAACCGTGTTTCGTGCAAATCTGCTGACCGATTTTGTTATGATAAGGTCTATCTTTCCAGCAAGTGAATCCGCTATCATTCGATTGAAACCATCACGATGTGTGGTTGATGTTGCACTGATTCCTTCGTCCGAATACAGGGATACGAACTCCCAGTCCTCACGGCTCTGAATGTAGTTGGTGTAATAATCACACTGGGCAGCGTAGCTTGTTTGTTGGTCTTCCATGTCCGTGCTGACACGGGCATATCCTGCCACTCTGCGTTTCTTTTTTGAGTTGATTGGCTTTGCCGTATATTTGCTGATGGTAGCAGGTATTGTCGTTACGCTTTTTGCCATACTTTCGTTCTCCCTTCGTAAAATTTGAATGCAAGGCTACCGTCTGCAAGCACTGTGATTTTCTCAATCTGCTGTGTAAAAATATCCTCATCGAATTCTTCCAATTCCAAAATCTCTACACTTATCTTTTTTAAATTAATCTCAGAAAAATTATGATTTTTGCAGGTTCTGCCTACTTCCTTTTTCGCTCTGCAAATCCAATGCACATAGGTCTTTCCTTTAACCTTGCTTTTCTTCCTTGTGTACGGACTGCCACACATCCCACACACGATTTTGCCTGTAAAGCAATAGGTGGGATTGAGCATTGCAGTCCGTCTTTCAAATTCCTGTAGCACCAATGCGTAAGTTTCACGGTCAATGATAGCCTCGTGGCAATCCGCCATATAATACTGGGGCAGCTCGCCTTGGTTCTTTACCTTTGTTTTGTTGATTGGATCTGCTATGTAGCATTTCTGCCGTCTGATATCCCCGGCATAAATCTCATTATGCAATAGGCTGTTAATGGCTGCCTCCTGAAACAGCATACCGTTTATGGTTCTGTAGCCCATATCATTTAGTTCATCGCAGATGGCACGAAGGGATACCTTCTCCAAATAAAGCCTGAACATTCTTTTTACAATCTCTGCTTCTTCTGGAATAACCACATACTGCTTCAAATCTTCATCGTATTGGTAGCCGAGAATGTGCTTGTTTGCAGCACCAATCTCCCCGGACTGAAACCTTTTTCTGATGCCCCATTTGCAGTTCTCCGATATGGAACGGCTTTCTTCCTGTGCAAAGGATGCAAGGATAGAAAGCATCAATTCTCCGTCCCCGGAAAATGAATTGATTTGCTCCTTTTCAAATCTGACCTCTACACCGATTGATTTCAGATGCCTTACCGTAGCCAGAAGGTCTACCGTATTCCTCGCAAATCGTGAAATGCTCTTGGTCAGAATAATATCAATTTTGCCGTTTTCACAGTCTGCAAGCATTCTTTGAAATTCATCTCGTTCCTTTATGCCTGTTCCACTGATGCCTGTGTCCGCATATACTCCGGCATACTCCCAATCAGGATGATGCTGAATCAGATTACTGTAATAACTGATTTGTGCGGAAACCGAATGCATAAGACGCTGTGTATCCCTTGAAACACGGGCGTATGCAGCAACTCTCTGACGCTTTTTGACTAACGGCATTTGTGGTTCGATTTTTCGTATTTTCGCCATAAAACCACTCCTTTCCGTTACTATACATCACTCTAAAAGGCTATAAAGTCAACGTATTATCCGACAATAATGTAGCAGAAATAGGCTGCCATTTTTCGAGTAATTTTGTATCAATTATGGCTAATACTTCGGCAGAGATGATGCCATTCTGGAACATGGATTTTGCAGCCGATATGGCAAGATAGTATTGCTGCTCTGCCTCCAACTGTTTCTCATTCATGGCTGCCACCGCCTTTGAACCTTGCATTGATATAACAGCTGTGAGAGCAGTATTTTCTTTTGGAATTTCCGTAGGCTTCAAATGGTCTGCCACAAGCGGCACACACAAATTGATAAGTAGCTTTATGGTTCATCTTTTCAGGATGCTCTCTCCACCATTTTCTTTTACAGTCTGGGGAGCAGAATACTCTTGTTTTCATCCCATCTTCCTGAACGAGTGGTTTCCCACACTCACGGCACAAGCCATCTTCACTTTTATCTGTACTTACAGAAAGATCTCCTGTCAGACCGTTTCTTCTGCAAAAGGCAGCTACGGCATTCTTTGTCATCCCGATTTCAGTAGCTATTTTTGCGTATCCCATACTGTTTTTTCTTGCGGATACAATCCGATTTCTTTGTTCTTCCGTCATTTCAAAACACCTCCTACTTCTTAGCCACAGCAAGAAGATAAACTTGAGGGTATTCTTGAAATTATATTATTTTC
>CAZFPA010000151.1:0-1416 GCA_964520975.1 uncultured Selenomonadaceae bacterium
GCTCACCTAGCAGGGGAGCCTTTAGAAGTTCCACCTTGCTCCAAGGTTGAACTGGAGATTGCTCTTGAGGTCACCGAGGTATTTGCTGAGCTCGCCGTAGACCATGCAGTTCTGCCCGGCGCGTACGGTGCCGCCCAGCACCAGCTCGGCCCAGTCGCGCGCGATGTCCTGGCTGTAGCTGCGGCTCAGGGTGCCGTCCCGGCCGGTGAGGCTGATGCCGCTGCCGAAGTCATGGTACCAGCTCGCCTTGAAGTAGAGACTGCCGCCCGCGAAGTCACGGCCCAGGGCTGCGCCCAGGCGGGTGAGAGCTTTGTTCTGCGCCCCGAGGTTCACCTGCAGGCCGGTGCTCGTAGTATAGTCCGCCCCCTGCAGCCGTCCGAGGAGGAGCTCAGCCTGCGGCTCGACGTAGCTGCCGCCGCCCAGTGAAAAGCGCCGGCCATACTCACCGCTCACGCTGTACGCCCAGCTGCTGTAGTCGCCGTGGCTCGGGTTCGCGGTCTGGGTGAGGTTCACATCGTCCATGAATTTACCCGCCTTGAGGATAACATCGTAGTAGCTGCCATTGCCCCGGATGCCGGTCTGGTAGAAGCTCAGCGTGCTTTCCTTCAGGTCGCCGCCGCCCAGCTCATAGTGGCCGGTCCCGGTGGCATAGGAGACCGCCCCGCCGCGGTAGGTGCGCTCATGGCGGCCCGTCAGCACCCGGTCATAGCCGGCCTGCCCGAGGCTGTAGTCTACCCGGCTCGCCCCCTGCTCGACCTCGCCCTTGTTCCAGCGCGCCCAGGCGCCAGCCTCCGCCGGTGCCGCTGCGCGCAGCTCGCCCATGCGCCGCGAGAGGCTGTTCGCTTCCTTGAACCAGAAGCTGCTCATGCCGATACGTCCCTGCTCAGCCGTGCGCACCGCGCCCGAGGCAGCAGCCGAATGCAAATCTATGATGTTATAGGAGGTCAGATACCACTGATTGTCCGTGTCCTTCGTAAAGCCCGGCACATAGTCGTGGAGGTTGTAGGTATCGACCACACCGGTCACCGTCGTGACGGCTGCCGCGCCGGTGCCGCTCACAACGAGAGCCTTGCCGGTCAGCGTGCTGCCGGTGGTGAGCCCCGCGGTGGTGAAGTACGGATCGTATTTCACATCGATGTTCAGGTTCGTCGTGCTGGAAGACGTGCCGAGGCTGAGCTGATCAGCATGGCCATTCGCGAGGTCCGCGTTGATGCAGAGGATGCCGCCGTCACCGCTCAGGCTGTCGATCGTGAGCGTGCGCCAATCCGCCGCGCGCGTGGCATTGTCCCAGGTCAGGTCGATGATGCCGCTATTTTGCAATTTAAGCGCCGCGGCATAGTCCTGCGTGGTGGTGTATTTCGTCGAATCATACCTAAAGGTGCCATTGCGGTCATCGAACACCGGCTGCCAGACCGC
>CAZFPA010000151.1:1516-3665 GCA_964520975.1 uncultured Selenomonadaceae bacterium
TGCCGCGCTGCCAGCCGCCGCAGCCGCCGTCACATTTGCGGCGAAATCGCCCTTGACCGTCAGATTCCCTAAGTTCTGCGCACCATAGGCGTTGGCCTGCGCCGCAGTGTTCGTGGTGCTCGCCGTGGCCTTGACGCTCGTGAGGTTCACGCTGCCATTGATGGTGGTCGTGCCTCCATCTGCGCTATAAATGCCGTAGGCGTTCGCTTTCGCCTTGCTGTTCGTACCCGCGTCCGCCGTCACCGCATCCGCCGTGAGGCCGCCCGTGATGGTCAGCGACTTCCTATCGCTATAGGTTCCATAGGCCGCGGCATCTGCGGACTGCCCATTCGTGCCGCTCTTGGCCGCAACCTGCGTGAGCTTCACGCTGCCGTTGACCGTGGTGCCATTCGCGACAGTATGGATGCCATAGGCCGTGGCCGACACATTGTTGCTGGCCGATGTTCCCAGCGTCGTGCCGCCGGCCGCACTGACATCGAGGGTCAGGTCCCCGTTGACAGTGGTGACCTGCGTCAGGCCATAGGCCGTCGCAGAGGCATTGGCATCCGTATCGCTACCGCCGATACCAGCCGTACCACCGACAGCCTTGGCCGTAAAGCTGCTCATCGTATCGGCCCGGCCCAGCGTACTCACGTTATAGGCTCCACATGCTCTAGCAGACGCGTTATACTGCGCATCACCACTCTCAGTCGTACCGCCCTGTGCCGCTACCGTGACCGTCAGTGGCGTATTCACCTTGGCAGTTTGAGTATAATCTCTAATGCCATAAGCTTCTGCTGACCGCTTGTTCGTTCCCGTTCCGCCTGCCCCGGATGTCGCTGTGACGTTCAGTACGAGCGGTTCCTGACTGCTGTTAGCCACCGTCAGAGTCTTACTGTTATTTCCGTTTAATATTCCGATGATCCAGAAACCAGGGACCGTACTGGTCACTGTCAGCGTCGGATTCGTACCGCCCAGATAAAGGTTCATGGTGCTATTATTGTAGACACCGCAAAATTTCCCATTGGAATCCACGCTCGTCACCGTGATCGACGTATACGGGTCGTTCGCATCATTCCCCTCCGTTACTGTTGTATCTGCCGTCTTGGCCTGCACGGCCGGCAGTGCCAGCAGCGTGCTGCTTCCGAACAGGATTGCGTTCATGACGCACATCGTCAGCGTCTTGTTTCTCCAATATTTCATTCTCTATTCCCTCTTCCGCAAATATTCTGTCCTTATCTGCCCTGTTAAAATGCCCACTGCGCGCCAGCCTGGAACGTCACGCCCTGCTGCCTGCCCACCCAGCCAGTGAGGCCGAGGTCGACGGTCACCGGCGAGGTATCGCCCGGCTTCATCTGCCAGCCCAGCTCGAGCATACCGCTGCCGCCCTTTACGCTCGGGGAGGCGGTCGTCATGCCGCTGTAGTGCGCCCGGGAGTCACCGCTGAATTCGTACTGGTACGCCAGTCCGGCGTAGATGGACGAGGCCGTGTTCACCGGATGCGTGTAACGGCCGCCGATGCGCAGCCGGTCGCTGTTCACCGCATCGAAATGGTACGCCTCTCCGCTCGAGAGGGTCACGTCGTCACCAGCCGTACGGGCATGGAAATATTTGCCGCAGAAATCCAGCGTGCTGCCGCCGGCCAGCGTCACAACGCGGCCGAGGCCGAGGTGCGCCCCCCAATAGGCAGCGCTGGTATCATAGCGCACACTGCCATCGGCACTGCCGGTTGCCCCGGAAAGATCCGAGCTGCGGTAGTCCGCGGTCGTGCGGCCGGCGCGCAGGCTGCCCTCGTAGTAGAAGCCATTCGCCTGCGTTTCCCTGGCGAAGATGCCGCCGCCATAGTAGTGCGTATTGCCGTCGCCGCGCGTGCCATCATCGAGGTGGCTCGTATAGCTGCCCTTGCCGTATTCCAGGATGGGGCCGAAGAGCAGCGTGCCCTGCGCGTTCCTGACCTCCTTGGCAAAGCCGAGGGAAAGATTCACGCCGCGCACGTCGACATAGGAGCCGCTGTGCTGACGCAGCGCGCTGCCGCCCATCGCCGCGAACGGTGTCATCGTACGCGCCGCAGCGGCGGCATTCGTCCGCTGCCCGCGGCTCGCGCCGCCGGCCTCCGGCTGCTCCGGGCTCTTCCCACTGGCGGCACCGGCAGTCGTGTCCATCCCGCTGC
>CAZFPA010000152.1:0-3656 GCA_964520975.1 uncultured Selenomonadaceae bacterium
CAACGCTCTATGCGGGCGTGCCGATGATGGTGGTCCCGATGATCTGGTATCGGCTTCGCCGGCATCACATCATGGACCCGCAGCCTCTGCCGGTACAGAAACAGTAACATATCGTAATGTCGCACCAGTCTGGAAATGTCATCCGGGCTGGTGTTTTTATTTGGGAAAATGAAAAGCCGCCCGGAGGCGGCTGGATCAGGTTTCATCGGGGACAGTCAGATTGTCCTTCAGGCTTGCTATTTCTGTTGCAGTGAACAGGCCCGTGGGGGATTCCATGATCATGATTTCCTCCAGTCGACGGCTTTGCTCTTCCTGGCGATTGGAGAGCAGGTGGGCCGGGTCAGCGGCGTTCCTGGTGTCATTGATGGCTTTATACTGCTCCTCGGCATAGCTGCGGGTCTTTTTTATGACTGTGGCGGTGAGATCGTAGTTGGCATCGGTCAGGGAAGCCGGCGGCTCCAGCTGGGCCAGGGAATCGCGCAGCTGGGCAGCATCTCCTTCCAGTTGTGTGAGCCGTACATACGTCGTCTGGATGCTGATGTTATCAGCCTTGAAATCAGCCAGGATATGATGATAGAGCTGCCAGTTATAGTCGAGCTGGTCGATATTCTTTTTATAGCCGGTATACCAGTCGGTGAAGATCTGCTGCTGCTGCTGGATCTCCGCCTTTTCCTCCGGACGGATGACCGGAGCGGCGGGCTTCGTCTGATAGGAAAAGGCGAATACCGCACCCGCGCCGATCAGGGTGAGGCAGAACAGCACAGCAACCTTGCGGTTCGGAACATGGCGGTAGAGCATATAGGCAAGGACCGCCGCCAGAATGGCCAGTACATATTTTATGGAAACCACGATAAAACCTCCTGTGAAAGATCAACAATCGTATTTCTATATTTTATCATAAAATAATTACTTGCGGGAAAAATTATAAATCGCTATACTAAGCAATAGGATTCATAATATTGAAATTCAATTGCATGGGAGTTGATGACATGAAAACTCAATTTGTTAAAGATTTTTGGCATTTATTTCATGCTTACTGGCAATCCGATGAAAAATGGTGGGCCAGAGGCATCTTAGCGGTTGTAATCGTTTTGACGTTGTTACAGGTCTATATGCTGGTCTGGCTCAATGGTTGGAACGGTGAACTTTATGACGCGATGCAGAACTATCAGTTCGATATGTTTTTTCCGCTCATCGGGCAGTTTGCAGTCCTGGCGTTTGTCTTTATCCTTATTGCTGTCTATGCCATTTATCTACGGCAGCGGTTGCAGCTGCGCTGGCGTACCTGGATGACCAATCGGTATTTGGAGCACTGGATGGACAAACAGGTCTATTATCGCCTGCAGGTGCTTGGTACGGATATGGATAACCCGGATCAGCGTATTTCCGAGGATATCAATCAGTTTGTGGATCTTACCTTGCAGCTGCTGCTGGGGTTCGTGCGGCAGTTCTCGTCACTGATTGCCTTTGGGGTTATCCTGTGGGAGTTGTCGGGCCTGCTCACCGTCCCGATCGGTGGCTCTGAATTCACCGTTCCGGGCTATATGCTATGGCTCTCTCTTGCCTATGCAATCGTAGGTACCTGGCTGGCGCATAAGGTCGGCCGCCGCCTGATCGGTCTCAATTATGACCAGCAGCGCTATGAGGCCGATTTCCGTTTTAACATGATGCGCGTGCGGGAAAATAGTGAGAGCGTTGCTTTCTATGGCGGCGAAAAACCGGAGGCGGCAGGCTTTCAGCAGCGCTTTGGCTGTGTAATCAAAAACTTCTGGGGCCTCATGAAGCAGACGAAGCTGTTGAATTTTTACGTGAATACATATGGGCAGCTGGCCAATCTTTTTCCTATCGTTTTGGCGGCACCGCGTTACTTTAGCGGTGCGATACAGCTGGGGGGATTCGTTCAGACGATCAACGCCTTTGGACAGGTGCAGGAAGCACTTTCGTATTTCGTTAACGCGTATGGCACCATCGCGGAGCTGATCGCTATCATCCGACGTCTGGATGGCTTCACCCGTCACATGGAGGAAGTGGAGGCCCTCGATGTGGAATTCGTCCGGCAGAAGGGCAGCCAGCCGCAGATCGCCGTCCAGGACTTTGAGGTCTCGCTGCCGAATGGCCGGGTACTGCTTGAGAACTGCAGTGTGGATCTCCAGCCGGGAAAACGCCTGCTCATCACGGGCGGCTCCGGCTGTGGTAAGAGTACGCTGCTGCGGGCAATGGCCGGGATCTGGCCCTTTGGCCATGGAACCGTAAAGGTGCCGGAAAGCAGCCGCATTCTGTTCCTGCCGCAGCGTCCGTATCTGCCGCTGGGCAGCCTGCGGCGGGCACTCTACTACCCGCAGGAAGTTCCGGAACAGGACGAGAACCTTGCCGATATCATGAAAAAAGCCGGTATCGAGAAACTCATCGATCGGCTCGATGAGGTGGATGACTGGAGCCGCATCCTGTCGCTCGGTGAGCAGCAGCGCATCGCGTTCGTGCGGGTACTGCTGTTTAAGCCGCAATGGGTGTTCCTCGATGAGGCAACTTCGGCACTTGATGAGCCACGGGAAAAGGCCATGTATGAGCTCCTGCGGCAGGAACTGCCGAACATGGGCATCGTGAGCGTAGGCCATCGGTCGACACTCTTTGCACAGCATCAGGATGAACTGCATCTGGCGGGCGATGGCAGCTGGCTGCTGCGTCCGATTCAGGCATAAGGAAAAGGTGGATGATCCATATCGCGGATCATCCACCTTTTTTAATGCAGCGAAATTGTTTTCCTGAGCCTTAAAAGGTCAGGCGAATCTGCTGGCTGGTCAGGAATTCACGCCAGCTGTCCCCCGGGTCCATATCGGTGATGAGCTCGGCGATGGCGCCAAACTCACAGGTGCGGATGAAGGCGGTTTTGCCGAACTTGGAATGGTCGGCCAGCAGGATGGCCTTGCGGCTCTGGGTCAGCATGATTTCCTTGACCTTGCTTTCCTCCTCGTTGGATTCCATGAGCCCCTTTTGCGGCTCCAGCCCTTTGCAGCTGATGAAGGCGAGCTCAACGAAATACTTCCGCAGCGTATCACAGGCAGTGGAGCCGGTGAGCGCAAAGGAGTGCGGCCGCAGGACGCCGCCGCTTGAAATGAGCGTGAAGGGAGAATTCACAAAGTCATTGACGAGACGGACGGAATTCGTGATGATGGTGAGATTTTTCCGGCTGCGCAGCTGCGGGAGCAGGGCGAGACAGGTGGTGCTGGAGTCGATCATGATGGTGTCACCATCATGGATGAGGGCAGCTGCCTTCTGCGCGATGGTCTCCTTGTCGGCACTGTGGATGGCCCGGCGTTTTACAAAGGAAAGGTCGTTGTTCGTGTGTTCGTTGAGTACGGCACCGCCATAGCTGCGGCGCAGCAGATTCTGCCCCTCGAGTTTTTCGAGGTCCCGGCGGATGGTTTCTTCGGTGACATTGAAGAAGCGGCTCAGATCGGAAACGTAGATCTTGCGGTCCTGGACCAGGCGCTCCATGATTTTTCGACGTCGTTCTATACCCAGCATGTTTTCATCTCCTGTGTTCTTGAGTAACTTTCTTTATTATAGAGGTTTTTTCTGCATTCATCAACAAAAGAAGGAAAACCACAGAAAATAAATTTTCGTCTGGTGTTTTTCAGGACTGGAACAGATATCTC
>CAZFPA010000153.1:0-3616 GCA_964520975.1 uncultured Selenomonadaceae bacterium
GAACCATGTTGCATGATTCATTTTGCATTGTTTAGTTTTCAGAGAACACCTGCTGGCTTTCATTTGCTTGCGCTCACTTGAGTCAGCTTTTATATCTTACTGCATCCGGCAGTTTTTGTCAAGCACTTTTTTGAAGCACTTTTCAAGTCCTGCCCTGCAAGCTTTTCTAAGAAAAGCCTGTTGGATGTATGACGCTGTGTTCATCAGCGACTTGTATTATATTACACGCTTTCATCGCTGATGTCAACCCTGTTTCAAGAAAAAAATCACAGAAAGTGAAAGATCACAATTCCCAATACTCCCGGTATTCCAAACACACCGGCAATGAGTGCCTTCAGAAATGTAATCTTGATGCCAAGCCCAAAGAAATTTACGATGCAGAGCATAAGTGCTCCTACAATGCTGTTGTAGATGAGCCGCCAGAACAAACGCAGCGGCAGTGAAATCACCTTGCCAACAATACACAGCACAAGCAGTCCTACCGCAAAAGCAGCTACAACACTAGATTCAAACATATTTTACCTCCCAGGTTCTGTACAGCTTTCCTATCTATCGCGGAAAGCCATTGTACCTCATATTAGTACGGCGTGCGCGAAATACCCAGGCGAATTCCTTGTCTGAATTTCCAGCCGCCGCGTTATCGTCCATCGGCATAGCCACCGCTATGCCAGTCATAAGGGCATAAGCGATTTGCACGCTGCGGAAGCAGCGGCTCTCTGCGCATCACGCCTCCGCCTTGCAGCTGAAAATTCATCCTGCGTACTTCTGGTCCAGTTATTTCGTGTACGATGTACTAGATTTCCCGCCGGTTCTCCATTGCCTTGGACAGAGTGACCTCATCCGCATACTCCAGATCCCCGCCGATCGGCAATCCATGTGCTATGCGCGTAACCTTCACGCCAGCCGGCTTCAGCAGCTTGGCAATGTACATGGCAGTGGCTTCTCCCTCAACATTCGGGTTCGTAGCCATGATGATCTCCTTCACTTCTGAGCCATACAAGCGGTTGATGAGCTCTTTGATACGGATATCCTCCGGCCCCACGCCCTCTAAAGGCGACAAAGCTCCATGCAGCACATGATAGACGCCCTTATAGTCACGCATCCGTTCCATGGCCGCAACATCCTGCGGCTGCTCCACCACACAGATTGTCGAATGATCCCGCGTATCCGAGGCACAGATCCGACAGGGATTTTCATCGCTGAGGTTGAAGCAGGTATTGCAATAGCCGATTTTTTCTTTTGCCTCAACAATCGCATTCGCTAAAGCCCTGGCCTTGTCTGCATCCATATCCAGGATGTGATAAGCAAGACGCACTGCCGTCTTGTTTCCAATGCCCGGCAGTGCGCGAAAATGCTCAATGAGTTTTGCTAAGGGTGCAATGTACTGCATTACTTAAAACATTCCTGGGGGAAGACCAAGTCCGCCCGTGAGTTTTCCCATTTCCGAAGCCATCATGTCATCGACCTTTTTCAATGCCTCATTGAATGCCGCTGAAATGAGATCCTGCAGCATTTCTACGTCCTCCGGGTCTACGGCTGCGGGATCAATGGTCAGCCCCTGTACCTGCTTTTCACCATTCATTACAACCTTAACAGCTCCACCGCCAGCGGAAACCTCAATCGTTCTCTTTTTCAGTTCCTCCTGCATTTTCTGCATTTCAGTCTGCAGCTTTTGGACCTTCTTCATCATACCGGACATGTTGCCCATATTGCCCATTCCACCAAACATAGTCATGCTCCCTTCTATAAACAGCACTATGGCTGTATTTTCCAACTGAGTTCTACTTCATAGACTATCAAAAAACCCTGGAATCGTCAATTCATTCCTTCGGCAAATCTTCAAGTTTCACAATATGATCGCCAAAAATCCCCTTGGCAATCTCCAGACTTTCATTTTCCTCCGGACTAAGGTTCTCCGCGCTGAGTTCCGGCGGCATTTCTGACTCCGGGGGCGGTGGTATTTCCGACTTCTTTGGTTTTGGCTTTGGCGCAGGCATCGGAACCGTTGCCGCCTCCAGCTGGCATACGACCCGCAGTTCCGTTCCTGCTATCTGCTCCAGCATAGGCTCCAGCAGGCGGCGGTAATTACGTTCCGTCAGCTGCTTGAGCATTGGACTGTGAAAAACCAGGAAGAACTGACTGCCGCTGATGCCGCGAAACTCGCTTTTCTCGATACAGGCCAAAACCGGGGCCTTATCCTGTGATTTCAGCATCTCTACCAGTTTTTGCCAAATGCTGCTGCTTTCCGCATTGACCTCAGTCGGCAATGGCTGCGCCGGAGCTGCCATCGGCGCCGGTGCCGAATGCATCGGCGTCGCCGGGCGTATCGGTGCCACCGCAGATGCTGCCGGACGAGCCTGCAGCTGTGCCGCCAGCTGAGCAATCCGGGCCTCCAGTTGGCTGATCCGCCCATCCTCCTGTACCGGAGCGGCTGCAGCCACCCCAGTCGGCAAAACCACCCGGCTTTCCCGGCAAAAAGAGAGCAGAACCGCCTCCACTGTAATACGGGGCTGTGGTGACCATTTCACTTCATTCATCGCCGCGTGCAGCTGCTGAATCATATCCATGATCTCCGCCTGTGAAAAAAGCTTTGCCTGCTCTGCCAGGACCTGATCCGGCTCCTGATAAAGCTCCGCCTCATCCGAATGCCCCGCCGCCTGATAGATCATGAGCCCGCGCAAATGCATTGCGAGCTCGGCCAGCAGCTGCTTGAGATCCTTGCCATCCCGCAAAAGCTCATCCACCGCCGCCAAGACCGCGGCGGCGTCCTTCCTGGCCAGGGAGTCCGTAAGCTTCTGCACCCATTCCCGGCCAACGAGGCCTAAAAGCTGCTGCACCCGCTCGGCAGTCACCTCCGCCTCGGACAGTGCCGCGCACTGATCGAGAATGCTCAATGCATCACGCATACCGCCATCCGCCTGAACTGCAATCATGTGCAGTGCCTCATCCTCCGCCGCGATTTCCATCTCTTTGGTAACCAGACGCAGTCGTTCTACGATTTCCTCTACTGTGATCCGCTTGAAATCATAGCGCTGACAGCGGGATTGAATCGTTGCCGGAACCTTATGGGCCTCTGTCGTTGCCAGGATGAATACCACATGCGCCGGCGGCTCCTCCAATGTCTTGAGCAGAGCATTGAAGGCCTCCGTCGTGAGCATGTGCACCTCATCGATGATATAGACCTTGTAACGGCCATCGACAGGGGCGAATTTTACCGTCTCGCGCAAATCACGGATTTCATCAATTCCGCGGTTAGACGCCGCATCAATTTCAAATACATCCATCGAGGTGCCGTCATTGATCTTCTGGCAGTTCGCACACGTGCCGCAGGGATCCGGTGTCGGCCCCTTTTCGCAGTTCAATGCCTTGGCAAAAATTTTCGCGGTACTCGTCTTGCCTGTACCCCGCGGACCGGAAAAAAGATACGCATGGCCTATTCTTCCGGAAACGATTGCATTGGAAAGAGTCCGACTGATATGTTCCTGTCCTACCAATTCGCTGAAAGTTCCCGGCCGCCACTTTCTGTACAGCGCAACATAAGCCATAAAATCCCCCGTCCCCTTATAAAGATAGTTTTATTATAACGTTATTGTTCAAGGTTTTTCAAGGAAAAACC
>CAZFPA010000154.1:0-3542 GCA_964520975.1 uncultured Selenomonadaceae bacterium
CTAGGAATGATTTCGCGTTGCGAAATCTTGAACAATAGCGTTATAATAGGTAAAGACACTGTCTTACACAGAATGAAAAGAAGGTATGATGCTTGCGTAATACAACTCTATCTCCCCGCCGCAAAAAACGGAAAAGAATCTGGCCCTGGGTGCTCATGTGCCTGGCCTTTGTTTGTGCGGCCATGGCCGGAGCACTTTTTGCTTCCTCCAGCTTGTTCGATAACAATACTTCCAACAACGACGCTACTCTCATGGCCAAGGATAAAGCCACCGTCATGATCATGGGCGTTGATGAACGCGACGACGATGTCGGCCGTTCCGATACGCTTATGATTGCGGCCCTGGACCCCAAAAAGGAGCAGGCTGCACTGCTCTCCATCCCGCGCGATACCCGCGTGAAGATCAAGGGCCACGGCTTCGATAAGATCAATGCCGCTTATGCGTATGGCGGCCACAAGCTCACCCAGGACACCGTGGAGAAGTTCATCGGCGTCCCGATGGATCATTACGTGATCATCAACATCAAGGCCTTCCAGCGCATCATCGACGCGCTCGGCGGCATTGATATCAACGTAGAAAAACGCATGTTCTACGAGGACCCCTGGGATGATGACGGCGGCCTCGTGATCGACCTGCGTCCCGGACAGCAGCACATGGACGGCAAGACTGCCGTTACCTACGTACGCTACCGTGATGAAGAGGGCGATATCGGGCGCATCGGGCGCCAGCAGAAATTCATGAAAGCTGTCATGGACAAGGTGACCTCACCGGCCATCATCCCGCAGCTTCCGACCATCATCAAGGAAGTCCTGAGCTCCGTCAAGACCGACCTCTCCCTGCGCCAGATGCTCGAATTCGCCGGCGCACTGAAGGAAGCCCAGAAGAACGGTCTCAAGACCGAGATGGTTCCGGGTCGCGGCCTCTATATCGAGGGCATCAGCTACTGGATTCCGGATATCTCGAAGCTTCGTTCGACGCTGGCGGATACGCTGGGCGTCACCATGAATTCCAGCATGCGCTCCGCAATGGAAAAGGAAAGCCGCGACTACGAGAACTCGATTCCGGCCAACGCCGCACCGATTCCGGCCAATGATACCTCGCTGGGACACATGCCCGCGAGCAGCGAAAGCAGCAAGACGAAGAAAAAGACTTCCTCGGACAGCAGCAGCAGCCGTGATACCACCGCCACCACCCGCAAGGAAAAACCCAGCGCCGGTGACAGCGGTACCGGCAGCACAACGCCAACGGCGCCAGCCGCTACAGAGGAACGCACCAATACCAGTCCGGCCCCGACACCTTCACCAGGTGCAGGCTCGGCCGGCAAAAGCATCTGATTACAGACAGTCTCCCGCCTATCCGGTCGGGAGGCTGTTTTTTTATGAAGCGGCCGCTTTCTCCTAGGCTCCACAAAAAACCACCGCAGACGGTGGATAACCCTGTCTGCGGTGGTTTTGTGCATGATGTGCTTTATTTTGTGGATAATTATTCGCTTTTCTGCTCCATGGTGGCCAGCGAGGCTACCTTGTCGCCGGATTCGGTCTTCATGAGCATCACGCCCTGCGTGTTGCGGCTGATGACCGAAATATCATCAACATCCGTGCGGATCACAATGCCCTCTGTCGTGATGAGCATGAGCTCCTGGCCCGGCTGCACGACCTTGAGGCCGACAACCACACCGGTCTTCTTCGTGACCTTGAGGTTGATGATGCCCTTGCCGCCGCGCGACTGCAGACGATACTCTACGGTCGGCGTGCGTTTGCCGAAGCCCTCTGCCGTTACCGTGAGGACCTCTGCATCCCGCTTGAGGTTGTCCATGCCGATGACCTCATCGCCATCATTCAGGCGAATACCGCGAACACCACGGGCTACACGGCCCATCGCACGGACATCGTCCTCAGCGAAGGCAATGGAGATGCCCTGACGCGTACCAAGGATCACATAGCGCTCACCATTCGTCTTCTTGACGCCGATGAGCTCATCATCCTCGTCCAGCGTGATGGCGATAAGTCCGCCCTTGCGCGCCGTATCAAAGTCTGTGAGATTCGTCTTCTTGACGATACCCTTCTTCGTGGCCATGAACAGGAAGCGTTCCGGCTTGAAGTGCTTGATGGGGATGACCGCGGTGATCTTCTCGCCGCTCTCTATCGGCAGCAGATTGATGATAGCCGTTCCCTTGGCCTGACGGCTGGACTCAGCAATCTCGTAGGCCTTGAGATGGTAGACACGTCCGCGGTTCGTAAAGAACAGGATTGTATGATGCGTCGTCGTAATGAGCATGTTCTCAACGAAATCCGCTTCCTTCGTCCCCATTCCCGTCACGCCGCGTCCGCCGCGCTTCTGGTTGCGGTACGAGGTGATAGGCATGCGCTTGATATAGTTATTGTGCGTGAGCGTAACCACGACATCCTCTTCCGCGATGAGATCCTCCACATTCATGCTGGATACATCGATCGTGATGCGTGTACGACGCTCGTCACCGTATTTACTCTTGACCTCGGTCAGCTCATCACGGATGATCTGACGGATTTTTCCTTCATCAGCGAGGACGGATTTCAACCATTCGATGGTCTTCAATACCTCCTGGTATTCCTCCTCGATCTTCTCACGCTCGAGACCGGTCAGGCGCTGCAGACGGAGATCCAGGATAGCCTGGGCCTGCTTTTCGGAGAGATCAAAGCCCTCCATGAGAGCTGCCCGTGCGATATCGGCGGTACGGGACTCGCGGATGGTCGTGATGACCGCGTCGAGATGATCGAGAGCGATGGTCAGACCTTCGAGGATATGGGCCCGGGCCTCAGCCTTAGCGAGCTCATATTTCGTGCGCTTGGTGATGACATCCTCTTCATGCTTCACATAGTAGTACAGAACCTCCTTGAGGTTCAGGATGCGCGGGCGACCATCGACCAGTGCCAGCATGATGACACCGAAGCTGTCCTGCAGCTGCGTGTGCTTGTAGAGCTGGTTCAAAATGACATCGGCATTCGCATCGCGGCGCAGGTCGATGACCACGCGCATACCATTGCGGTCCGATTCATCGCGCAGATCGGTGATCCCCTCAATGGCCTTGTCGCGTACAAGCTCAGCAATCTTTTCAACGAGACGGGCCTTATTGACCTGGTACGGCAGCTCCGTGACAATGATGCGCGGCTTGCCGTTCGACATGGTCTCGATGTGCGCCTGCGCGCGCATCTTGATGACGCCGCGTCCCGTCGTATACGCCTCACGGATTCCCTGGGTTCCAAGAATGAGACCCGCTGTCGGGAAATCCGGTCCCTTGATGACCGTCATGAGCTCTTCAATCGTCGTATCCGGATTGTCCAGCAGCATGAGTACGCCATCGATGACCTCGTTCATGTTGTGCGGCGGAATATTCGTCGCCATACCGACGGCGATACCCGAGGTACCATTGACCAGCAGCTGCGGGAATTTTGCCGGCAGCACGGACGGCTCCTTCAGGGATTCATCATAGTTCGGTACGAAATCAACCGTTTCCTTATCGATATCCTGCAGCATGAGCTCCGAGATCTTCGACATACGAACCT
>CAZFPA010000155.1:0-3460 GCA_964520975.1 uncultured Selenomonadaceae bacterium
CGCTGACCGCTAACCGATTTGTCCAAGAGGCGCAGCCGATTGGGTAACAAATCGTTAAGAACTAAAATGCTCGAAGTTATTTCGATCTTCTGTGAAGTTTTGAGAGAACATCTCTCAACATAATATCTGGTAGCGATAGCCAAGTGGTTCCACCTGTTCCCATTCCGAACACAGTAGTTAAGCACTTGAACGTCGAAAGTACTTGGGTGGCGACGCCCTGGGAGGATAGAAAGCTGCCGGTTCAATTAAGCGCTTGCTTTGGCAGGTGCTTTTTTGTTGTCTTTTCTTCTTGCTATTTTCTTTTTATTTATAAAAATAAGAAGAATTAAAGAAATTGTTTTACGTATTTAGAGGTATTTTTTGCTATCACGTCGAATCTTTTAAAGAAATTCTGATGGAGAGAGGGATTATTATGGCATTTCCGGATAACATCAAAACAAATGCGGATATTTTGAACGCATTTAAAGTGGTTCTTCCTTATATTAATCATATTGTTCGTGAGGATATCGTCATTGGCCTGAGCAGTACGGAGGAATATGTGGATTATGCGCGTGGTAAGCAGCTTGATATCGATCTGGCGGCAGGAAAACCCGTGCGTGATATTCCGACGATTGTCGAATGCATCAAGGGCAACAAGGATACCTTTGCGGATATTGGGCCAGAGGTATATGGCAAGCCGATCAAGACGATTTTTACGCCGATTCATGGGTTGAATGGCGAGGTTATTGGTACCCTGAGTTCCGGTGTGGATATGGAGACAAATGCGAACCTTGTCGTTTCCATCAAGGACATCGTGAATTCAACACAGACAGTCTATCGGGCTGTTGAGCAGGTGGCGGAGAGTGCCGGCGAGCTTGCGAAGGCCGGGCAGGAATCGGTGGATCAGGCAGCAGCACTGAAGGAAAGAAATGCCGAGACCATTAAGGTCATCGAATTCATCAACAACATTGCGCAGCAGACGAATCTCCTGGGGCTCAATGCAGCAATTGAGGCTGCGCGGGCCGGGGAGCATGGGCGCGGCTTTGCGGTCGTAGCGGAGGAGGTCCGCAAGATGGCCGAGCAGTCGCGTGAGGCGACGGAAAAGATCCAGGAAACGCTGTCGGAAATGAATAAGGCTGTGGCGGAGATCTCCAAGTCGATCGAGACCACGGGCGCAATCAGTGAGGAACAGGCGGCCTCAACGCAGGAGATTACCGCGAATCTTTCCCGTGTGACAAAAGCTGCCGAAGGGTTGGAGCAGTTCATCGAAAAATTTAGATAAAATCAGAGTGCAGCGGGGCACCGGCAGCGGTGCCCCGTTCTTTTTTTGCTTAACATTGTTATTCCAGGCAGGTTTTTTGGTGGTTGTGTCGAAATTGAAAACGAAAAGGAATAGAATTGGGGGCTTTTTTGATGGATTTTCCGGCAAGTGTGAAAACAAATGAGGATATACTACAGGCTTTTATGACCGCAGCACCATATATCAATAAGCTGACCCGGGAGGATATGGCTGTAGCTGTAACGGACCGGGAGAAGTTTTTGCTGTATTTGCCTGGGCGCAAGGTGGATGTAAAAATCCAGGCTGGCGGACCTGTTTCTTCGCGTGTCAAGAACTGTATCAGTGCAGGGCATACGGTGGTGGGTGAAGTTGATGCTTCCGTATATGGTGTGCCCGTGAAATCGATGAACACGCCAATTCATGGTCTGAATGGCGAGATCATCGGTGTGTTTATCACGGCGGTGGATGTAGATACAAGTACACGTCTCGTGAAGTCCATCGATTCCATCGCTGATTCCACGCAGACCGTATATCAGTCGGTAGAGCAGGTAGCGCAGAGTGCTGGCGAGCTTGCGAAGGCCGGGCAGGAGTCCGTGGCGCAGGCAGCGGTCCTCAAGGAAAAGAATGCGGATACAATCAAGGTCATCGAGTTTATCAATGATATAGCCAAACAGACGAATCTGCTGGGGCTCAATGCAGCAATTGAGGCAGCCCGGGCTGGTGAGCAGGGACGTGGCTTCGCTGTCGTAGCTGAGCAGGTCCGCAAGATGGCGGAGCAATCGCGGGATGCTACGGAGAAGATCCAGGCAACGCTTTCGGAAATGAATAAGGCCGTGGCGGAGATATCGAAATCCATCGAGACAACCGGGGCAATCAGTGAGGAGCAGGCGGCTTCCACGCAGGAGATCACAGCCAATCTCTCCCATGTGACCAAGGCGGTAGAGGATCTCGATACTTTTTCCCAGCGCTTCAGATGATCGCTGTATTATGAACAGATAACAGGAGGCAATAACGATGGCTTTTGAAACAAATGAAGAAATCCTGGACGCCTTTAAGGTTGTCCTTCCTTATATCAATGAAGTGCTGCGTGAGGATGTAGCGGTTGGTCTTGCCGACCAGCAGGCAGTGATTGCCTACGCCAAAGGCAAGGATGTCGATTTGAAGCTCACGCCGGGAACCTCCCGGCAGCAGCTGAATCTGCCGCAGCTTGATGAGGCGCTGAATCAGAATCATGGCACAGATCTGGCCACGCCGCCGGAGGTCTATGGCTTCCCGGTGCGCATCCATTTTGCGCCGATACGCAATAAGAGCGGTGATGCGATCGGGGCAATCGGAGCCGGCTATGATGATTCGGCAACGCAGAAAATGCTGCAGGCAATCGATGATATCGCGAAGTCGACGCAGACGGTATATCAGTCGGTAGAGCAGGTAGCGGAGAGTGCCGGCGAACTCGCGAAGGCCGGGCAGGAGTCGGTGACGCAGGCTGCGGTGCTCAAGGCGAAGAGCGCGGATACAATCAAGGTCACGGAATTCATCAATAACATTGCGCAGCAGACGAACCTCATGGGGCTTACAGCGGCCATCGAAGCGGCTCGTGCTGGTGAGCAGGGCCGTGGCTTTGCGGTCGTAGCTGAGGAGGTCCGCAAGCTGGCTGAGCAGTCACGCGAGGCTACGGAGCGTATTCAGGCGACGCTCAATGAGATGAATAAGGCGGTCATCGAGATCTCCCGCTCTATTGAGACGACCGGAGCCATCAGTGAGGAGCAGGCTGCTTCCACGCAGGAGATCACGGCTACGCTCTCGCAGGTCACGAAGGCAGCGGGTGAACTCGATACGTTTTCCCAGATTTTTAGATAAGGTCCGATAAATTTTTATTGACAAGGAAGAGCGATTCCCGTATAATATCATCTTGTGAGTGCTGAATCAGTTGTTGCAGTTTATATGTACCAGGATATGTTTTTCCTCACAACGGTTCACTAGCTCAGTTGGTAGAGCACCTGACTTTTAATCAGGGTGTCCCGGGTTCGAATCCCGGGTGAGCCACCATTTTTATGGTGCTTTTGTATGGCGCGTTGGTCAAGCGGTTAAGACACCGCCCTTTCACGGCGGCTTCATGGGTTCGAATCCCATACGCGTCACCATTTTATTCATGGGCGATTAGCTCAGCTGGGAGAGCGCCTGCCTTACAAGCAGGATGTCAGC
>CAZFPA010000156.1:0-3454 GCA_964520975.1 uncultured Selenomonadaceae bacterium
GAGTTCGAGGACAGTCATGCCCTCAATTGCTTCCATGATTTCTTCTTTAGTCATTTAAAAATACCTCCAAAATTTAATTGATTTTTTGTTTATTACGCAGAAAGGTTATGCAGTTTCCTGCTGTTCCTTCTGCTGGCGAACAGCCTCAAGCACATAAACCGCGTTGCGGATAACGCCCTGAAGGACATTGACCGTACCGGAAATAGGCGCCTGCATGCTGCCGAGCAGCTTGGCAATGAGAACCTCGCGGGACGGAAGCTCAGCCAGAGCCTTGACTTCCTTGACATCGATGACTTTGCCGTCAACGATACCAGCCTTGACAACGAGAACCCCGTTATCTTCCAGCTTGTTCTTCTTGATGAACTCACAGATGACCTTAGCCGGTGCAACTGCATCGTCTGCAGAAACAGCCAGAGCCGTAGTGCCTTCCAGATGGTTTGCGATCTCTTCGAGATCCGTACCCTGTACAGCAATGCGAGTCATTGTGTTCTTTACTACATGGTAGTTTACGCCAGCCTCGCGCAGTGCGCGACGGAGCTCTGTATCCTGTGCAACCGTCAAGCCTTTATAGCTCGTGAGCACAGCCCCTTTTGAAGTGGTGAGCTTTTCCTTTAAACCAGCAACAATTTCTTGTTTCTTTGCAGTAATACCCATGAAATACACCTCCTCTCAAAATTAAGCAAATAAAAACGGTCCCCGGCTGCTGCCGGAGACCGCACAAAGTGCATTGCGAAACTCCAACCTCGGCAGGCGTATTACCTTTGAATGATTTGCATCATACCTGCTGTCTACAGCCGTTTACCATATTCAGTTGCGTCTGAACGAATCAGAGTTAAGCATGTACGACAGGAACGCCAGGGCCCATCGTTGCGCTTACCGTTACGGAGCGCATGTACTGGCCTTTTGCCGCTGCCGGCTTTACCTTGTTTAATGTATCGATCAAGGTCTGGAAGTTTGCTTTCAACTTCTCAACATCGAAGGATGCCTTACCGATAGGAACATGGATGTTACCAGCCTTATCAGTACGGTACTCGACTTTACCTGCTTTAATTTCTTTGATTGCCTTCGTGATATCCATCGTTACCGTACCGAGTTTCGGGTTTGGCATGAGACCTCTAGGTCCGAGGATCTTACCAAGACGACCGACAGTACCCATCATGTCCGGAGTTGCTACTGCAACATCAAAGTCGCACCAGCCGCCCTGGATCTTCGTAGCGATTTCATCGGAGCCAACAAAATCAGCACCGGCAGCTTCTGCCTCTGCTACCTTGTCGCCCTTGGCGAATACGAGTACGCGCTTGGACTTACCTGTGCCATGCGGCAGTACAATCGCACCGCGAACCTGCTGATCCGCATATTTCGGATCTACGCCGAGACGTACATGCAGTTCGATGGTTTCATCAAACTTAGCCGTAGCCGTCTTCTTTACGAGTTCCAAAGCTTCGTCAACAGTATACATTTTGCCTGCTTCAAGAAGCTTAGCTGCTTCCTGATATTTCTTACCTGCTTTAGCCATTTAAAATTCCCCTTTCGTGGTGTTAACGGTAAATGCCTCCCACGAGTATAGCATCGACTTAGTCGACGATTTCAATACCCATGCTGCGAGCCGTGCCCTCGATCATGCGAGTAGCAGCTTCAAGATCGGCAGCGTTAAGATCCTGCATCTTGCTCTGTGCAATTTCCTGTGCCTTGGCACGCGGAAGCTTTGCAACTTTGTTTTTGTTCGGTTCACCAGAAGCCTTTTCCAGACCTGCAGCCTTCTTAAGAAGAACAGCAGCCGGAGGAGTCTTCGTAATAAATGTGAACGATCTATCCTCAAAAACTGTAATTTCTACTGGAATAATAAGGCCTGCCTGTTTAGCAGTACGCTCATTAAAGTCCTTAACAAAAGCCATGATGTTGACGCCAGCCTGGCCCAGTGCAGGACCTACCGGAGGAGCCGGTGTAGCTTTTCCAGCGAGAACTTGCAGTTTTACAAGTTTAGCAACTTTTTTAGCCATGTTATTTACACCTCCTTAATATAGATATGCTTTAGATTTTTTCCACTTGATCGAAATCAAGCTCAACTGTGGTCTCACGTCCGAACATATCGACAAGCACTTTGAGCTTGCCCTTCTCCGGATCGATATCAGCCACTGTGGCAGCAAAATTTTCAAATGCTCCCGAATTGATATGAACAGCCTGGCCCTTCTCGATATCGAGAAGAGGTTTCGGCTCCTCAACTCCCATGGATTTCAAGATACGTTTTACTTCAGCTTCCGTAAGCGGAATCGGTTTTGTTCCGGAACCAACAAACCCTGTAACGCCCGGCGTGTTGCGTACAACATACCAGGAACGATCATTGACGATCATGTCCACCAAAGCATACCCAGGGAAAACTTTTTTCTTGGTTACTTTTTTCTTGCCATCCTTAAGCTCTGTTTCATCTTCCATCGGAACGACGACGTTGAAAATCTCGTCCTCCATGCCCATGGAATGAACTTTGCGCTCAAGATTGGCCTTTACTTTGTTTTCGTAACCGGAATAGGTATGGATTACATACCAATTTCTCTCTGTTTCCTTCTCTGATTCCATCGCCAAGGGACGCTCGCGCATCCCCCACCTCCCCAGCTTCTTAACTTAAAATGAGCTTAAACAGCCTTGCAAAGCCAGTATCACATATCCAGATCAGTGCACAGACGATAGCGACTGCAATCCCCACCACGCAGGTGTAGGATATGAGTTCTTCTCTGTTCGACCATGATACTTTCTTCATTTCAGCATTGACTTCGCCCAAAAATCTTTTCAGATTAAAGCTCGAAGGCAATTGCTGAGCTCCTGACGATTTTTCCTCCGTCAAAGCATTCACATCCCCGTCAGCATACTGCATTTCTGTATGCAACACTGCTATTATTTTGTTTCCTTATGCAGCGTGTGCTTTTTGCAGAACTTGCAATATTTATTGAATTCTAATCTATCCGGGTCATTTTTCTTGTTCTTATTGGTCTGATAGTTGCGATTCTTGCATTCTGTGCAGGCCAACGTAACCGCATTGCGCATCTTATGCACTCCTTACCTATAGAAAATATAACTACCTTCAAAATGTCACTAATATAATTTATCATACTTACCTGCCAGTGTCAATAAGCGAAGGAACAAATTGCCAAATTCCCTGTTCTGACGGCAGGTGGACATTTCCCGTAGTTTACATAAATAAAAACCCCTTCTTCAGGGGTTCATTTATTTATTTGGTGGCGGCACAGAGATTTGAACTCCGGACACTGCGGGTATGAACCGCATGCTCTAGCCAACTGAGCTATGCCGCCGTATTTATATGGAGCTGATGACCGGGATTGAACCGGTGACCTTATCCTTACCAAGGATACGCTCTACCGACTGAGCTACATCAGCGTTCCAAACATTGGTTGCGGGAAGAGGACTTGAACCTCTGACCTTCGGGTTATGAGCCCGACGA
>CAZFPA010000157.1:0-3437 GCA_964520975.1 uncultured Selenomonadaceae bacterium
GCCGCATTGCCGGTCATGCCGATACCGCCGCCGCCATAAAGCGGGATCTGGCCCTGCAGGCCCTGTTTGACCGCCGCAAGATAGCAGTCACGCACCTTGGAGACAACCGGATGACCCGTATGGTCAAGGGAAACCTCGTTCGCAGCGCCTGTGCCGCCCTGGATGCCATCGATGAAGAAGCCGCCGCAGATCTTGTACGGATCACGCAGAAGATTGTTGTAAACGGATACAGACGTTGCCGATGCAGCACACTTGATAGCAACCGGAACGCGGAAGCCGAAAGCTGCATTCAGCGAAAGATGCATCTTCTGTACAGATTCCTCAATGGAATAGAGTCCCTGATGGTTTGGAGGCGAAGCGAGCGTAGCCTTTGGTACGCCACGGATGGCCTGGACATGCTCAGCGACCTTGGCCGACGGCAGAAGGCCGCCATCGCCAGGCTTTGCACCCTGACCGATCTTGATGAGAATTCCGCCCGGATCTGTGACCATATGCGGCATGGCTTTGATGATACGGTTCCAGCCGAAATGGCCCGAAGCAATCTGGATGATAAAATATTTGAGCTGCTCAGATTCCAGGAGCTTGACCGGCATACCGCCCTCGCCAGAGCTCATACGAACCGGCAGGCCGCATTTTTCGTTCAAATAGCCGACAGCCATAGCAACCGCTTCCCAGGCACGCGTAGAGAGCGCACCAATGGACATATCCGAGAAAATCAGCGGATAGACCCAGTCAACCGGCGGCGTCTTCTTTGCCATCACGAGCTTGCCATTTTCCATCTGGAAAGGCAGTTCCTTCGGCGAAAGCACACGGCCAAACGGCGAACGGATATCAAACGTATGACGGGCAGCATCAAGAGACGGGTCTGTCATCTGGGAGATACGGCCGACTACAATGCTATCGAGCGTACGCTGTGCATTGAGGTTCGTGCGGCCGCCGCGCTTGATTGGACCGTTATCCTTGGAGAGCAGCGTCTTGCGGTTATCCGCGTTGCGTACCGGACGGATTGCATTGTTCGGGCAGGCACGTTCACACATGCCGCAGCCACGGCAGGAATCCGTGAGACTCTTCTTCTGCACGATGATTGGACGTGCAATATGCTTATGCACCGGGTTTGGCTGACTATCCTCGGAAACCGTGATGGACTGCGCCTGAACCTTGACCTCAATGGCCTTGAAGGAGCAGACTGCCACACAGCTGCCGCAGAGTGTACAGCGCTCTGCATTATACTCTATTTTCCACGGCAAATCATTGATGCCGATATCCTGTGTCTTTATTGTTTCCATCTCTGTACCTCCAGCTCGTTGTCAATCACGACAACTTCACGTTCATTCGGATAGATATCCTTCGTCATATCGCGATTCGGCATGATTTCATTGAGTCCGCAGACTTCAGAGGAAATCGCCACCATATTCTCGTCACGCCCGACAACGACCGGACGCAGCTTCTTGGAATCACAGCACGTAATCATACGGTTATCCGGCAATACGGCAATGATCGTATTCGGTCCATTGATCTCAAGATGGGCCAGTGACTGGCGGATGGCCTCGAGTACATCCTTATCCGGACGTTCTTCGATTTCTTCGAACGGCAGCGGCGTAATCACATGCTTATAATAATTGATTGGCCATTTGAGCTCATGAAGTACATAATGCAGTGTATAAAGGAAGTTCTGCGAATCGGACTCAAAGCCGATATAACCGCGATGCAGCGACTTCTGGAACTCTTTGTTCTTTGTATAGAAGGTATTCTCACCGTTCGCGCAAAGCGTATAGCCCTGCAGGAAGAACGGATGTGCCGCATAGCGCACGATATCATAGTTCGTGTTCTGACGGCACTGTGCCACGATGCTCTTGGCTACAAGGCAGCCATTATCATCCCAAAGGCGGAAATATGTCGCGATATCACGCGGATCACCGATTTCCTTCAGGGTGAGCACATCCGGCCAGAAAGAATATACATAGCCTTCGCCGCTGTCCTCAAGGATCTTGCGCAGCGCAAGGCGCGTATCCAAAAGCAGATCCTCACGCTGGGCCTGCGTCATCTCATTCGTATGTTCCGGATAATCATAGTTGCGGAAAATATAATACGGCATCGCCTGAATATCAAGCCCTGGTTCCTTATTCGGCACCGGGATCCATTCAGCGAGCTGCACAAAGTTGTGCGCGTCCATGTATTCCTCTACGAGCTGTGCACCGCGCTGCGTACAAGCAAGCGACAAAAGCGGCTTGTCCTTATAATTTGAAAATATCCCATATAAATCCTGCATGACCATTGCAAAGCCAGAATTATCATGGCCTTCCTGCTGCGGAAGCATAAGATGCAGGGCCTTGGACGGATGTACCGGCACCTTGCTCTTAATCGAACCTATTCTGCACATAATCTTCTCTCCTCCAATATACACACTAGCCTCAAGCCAAACGACATAACATCCTTCTGAGCGAAAAAAATCGTATAGCGGCACTTACCGACATACGATTCATCAGCCCCATTGCCGTATACGCATCCTTTTGCTTGTATAAAACGATTGCTTTTCTAAAATCTACTATATAATAAGGTAAACTCAAAAGGTTTTGCGTTATAGGTTTCCATTCGGTAAAAACAACTGTCTCTATATATTACATTTTAATGTAACATAGTTATAATTATAAGAACCGTTTGTAACAATGTCAATATGCATATTCAAACTTAATATTCTGAAAAATTATGCTCTTTTCCCCGCAAATTCAACGTTTATCGCATATATATATGCATATATATGCATTTTAATGAATTTTATTCATACGAAAAAATGTACACTTTGCAGTGTAATCTGTCCACTACCAGCCATATATCGGGATTTACGAAGTTTTCTATCCTATAATCAAAATTTATGTATTGTATTGTTTTTCGGTATACGCGAATACATAAACAACGCTTTTCCACTGTTTTGTCTTTTTATGTATTTTGTATTCCTAATAAAGACATAGACAGCAAAACATTTCCAGAAAACCCCTTTCTTCAGCATACATCGCATGCAGAATATTCACAATAGATATTTTGTATGGCTGCTTCATTTTCAAAGCCTAAAGCTATTCATCAGCAAGACAAGACAAAAAAAGAAGCCTCCACCCTAAGATGAAGACCCCCTTTGCATACAAATCACAGATAAGAAACAGGATTTACGGTCTGCCCATTGATGCGTACCTCATAGTGAACATGAGGACCCGTACTGAAGCCCGTACTGCCCATATACGCGATGACCTGTCCCTTGCGTACACGCTGCCCTGCAGAAACAACAACCTGCTGTGCATGTCCATAGCGCGTCATGATGCCATTCCCATGATCGATATCGACCATATTGCCATAGCCGCCGGAATTCCAGCCTGCCGTCGTCACGACACCATCTGCCGTAGCCACGATTGGCGTACCGTAGTCATTGGCGATATCCATGCCCG
>CAZFPA010000158.1:0-3403 GCA_964520975.1 uncultured Selenomonadaceae bacterium
CTAGTATTCCGTGGACGCTGTACGAATCTGTCATTCGTTTTATTATAACGCTGATCGGCACGGTTTCGCAATGCGTAATCCTGTCAATCAGCCTTTCAGCGAGGCGGACGCCAGCGACTCATCTCCTATTCTTCGCTTTCATCCCCCACCCAAAGATTTGGAGGCATCTCGCTTTGAATTATAACCCACAGCCCCGAAAAGCATAAATTTTTCTATATTTTCGAAGGTTTTTCTTTTTTGGGTTGAAATATCCAGTTTCCTATTTTATACTAAAGATATTGAAATCATTGTATAGGAGTTTTTTCTTATTTTAAATTGAAACTGAGGTCTTTGTATGATACAAGTCAAACGAAATGCCGTAGATGAGTTCATTCCCCGGGAATTGACCGATGATGTCTTCCGCGCACTGGAGGGCTTTGATAATGTCTGCTATTTTCGCTGGGATCTGCAGACCGACTCACAGTTTACCGCCTGGATGCCGCAGGACAATCCTTTTTTTGCGCCTCCCATAGACAATATCTTTGATTTCCTCTACAACACCAATGTGATTCATCCAAAAGACATCTTCATGTTTGAGGACTTCTGGCACCATATTCACTCTGGTGAAGGACGTCCCGCCAACGGTTCAGAGCGCCGGGAGCTGGAAATGCGTATTCTGTGTGCCAACCAGAAGGATTATCTATGGGCTGAAATCAACCTCCTGACCTACTTCGCAGAGGCACAGCCTACAACGGTCTTTGCCTCTGTACGCAACATCAATTCTCAAAAAGAACATCAGCTCGAGCTGCTGCGCGATGCCGAGGTAGATAAGCTCACAGGCTTTTTCAACAAGCACGCAACCGAACGGCATATCCAGGAATACTTACGGCTGCTGCCGCCAGAACAGGCCGCGCCGATCTTTTTCATCATCGATGCCGATGGCTTCAAGACGATCAATGATACCTTCGGGCACCTGTTCGGTGATGGTGTACTGGCCGATATGGCCCTGGGCATTGAGAAGCATTTCCGCAACGGTGATATTCTGGGCCGCATTGGTGGCGATGAGTTCGTTGTACTGGCAAAGGAAATGCCGAACTCTACCGAATTGATCGGCCGTAAATGCCAGGAGCTTGTCCGTTCGCTGCAGCGCAGCTACCAGGATGAGCAGCAGTCCATTCCGTTTTCGGTAAGTGTCGGTGTCGCCCGTTATACGGAACACTGCACCACCTTCAAAAAGCTCTTTGCCCACGCGGATCTTGCCCTTTACAACGCAAAGGCCCAGGGCAAGAACACCTATACCATTTACAAGCCCAATTTGATGACTCTCAGCGTGCCGGTACGCACCGAAATCGACTCCAATGACTCGGCCGATTTCCAGCAGCGGGCATTCAAGGATAACATGATCGAATTTATTTTCCGCCTGCTCTATGAGACGAAAAATTCCGATGCGACAATTTCACTTTCACTGGGCCTGCTTGGCAAGCAGTTCAATCTGGACCGCATCTCCATCGAAATCTATAACCGGCGTACGAGTTCCCTCAAGATTGCCTATGAGTGGCTGAGCCCCAACGGTGTGTCCCGCCGCAAGAATGATGCGGCTGACCGGCAGAACAAAGCACGGGAGAGTATCAATACTGCCATTTCCGCCCGTTATAAGGCATCTGCCTTCGGCACACTTTCGCTCTGTGCGGATACAGCATCCCTGGAGGCTGATACCCATGAGGCTTTCGCCTCCCTGCACTGCCGCTCCTTTGCACACTGCAAAATCACGCGCGGTACGGAGGATATCGGTGTACTAAGCTTCGAGACTGCCAACCTGCCCCATCACTACGGTGAAGACGAACTGAACTATCTGAGCACCTTTGCCGGCCTGCTGGGTACAGTCTTGCTCACCCGGGAAAGCGATACAGCGCTCGCTCAGAAAAATCGTCGTTTTGTCGATATCATCGATCACATGCAGGAAATGATCTATGTCATCGATAAGAAAACCCACGAGCTTCTGTTCTTCAACCAGGCTCTGCGGCAGGCTTTGCCGGAAACCACCTCCGCTGAGGCCTGCTACTACCGCTTCCATAAGTTTACCGCTCCCTGTCCGGACTGCCCCGCCAGCCGGCTTTCGGAGAACGGGCTCGAATACATCGAACGGACTATCAACAGCTGGGGCGCGCCCACACAGGCCCGGGCCTTCAATATCGAATGGAGCCCAGGGCAAAAGGCCGCACTGATCATCGTCGAGCCGTTCTGAATACCTTCACATAAAAAACACCACCAAAATCTGGTGGTGTTTTTTATGTGAAACCATGTATTGTGTCCGGCTCATTTCTCAGAAAGTCTGATTGTACCGCACGAGAAAATTCATGCCATTGTAACTGGTTGCCGCCCGACCTTCCGTCGATATACCATCGTGCATGCGGAAGGCTTCCAGATCGAAGGAAATATTGGCATTGGAACGCAACTGGATATCATAGCCGACACCAAGCGTATACTTCGTGCGGCCATCGACATCAATGGAACTGTACTGCGGCAGCCCTTCTTCATCGAAGTAATTGCGCACCCCGGAATAACAGAGACCATTGCCCCGCATATAGTCAAAGGTATAGCGGATTGTATGGGCCTTGCCGATCTTCCGGCTCAGCATGCTGCCAAGATAATGTACCCGGGCCTGAGAGGTATCACTGACAACCGCATCGATATTCCGATTTTCATGCCAATAATAGAACATCAAATCGGATGTTTTCGATAGTGGACGATTATAGGTCAGCCGATATTCCCATGTGCTTGGCGTCGTGTAATTACTGCCATTAGAAAGGTGGCTGCTGTTGGACCGCGAATAAAGCAATTCCGCAATCATCTGCCATTTCTGACCGGCATGCTCCCAACGCAGATGCCCATTCCAGCCATTCCCTGGCGATACCGTATCTCCCGGGACATCCGTTGTCGGATCATAAGATCCATTAAAGGAATAGCTTGTGCCGACTGTCCAAAGATCTTCCTTGCCAATCCGCCAGCTCACATCAATGCCCGGAGCAAATTTCCAGCCTTCACCGAAGGTACTTTTCTCTACAAGATCCTCGTTCATCTTCGCATAACGCTCGGACCAGGAAAGAGCTGGCTTCCCCGTAGGAATATTGACATCCAGCAGATAATCGACGATGAATTTCTTTTTTTCATTGCGCTTTGCTACGGATACCGTGGTATCCGTTAGGGTGTTGACACTGCCGCCAGGCGTACTGCTATGATTCGAATTCACCCAGTTCGTATTCAGATACCAGGACAAATCCTTTTGCCAATAGCCCACGCTGAAAGGAAGCACGACCTGATGTCCGTGGTTGCCGTCGCTGTCGCGCCATTGGTAAACATTCATCCCCGTAGAAAGATTCCATACCGGTTTTGGATGTTCCTGTGCATAAATGAGCTTTTCCAG
>CAZFPA010000159.1:0-3369 GCA_964520975.1 uncultured Selenomonadaceae bacterium
GATCTTAAATACAAGGGTGCCGTCGTTCCGGCATTCTGAGCACCAATGAAAAAATCCGCTGGCAAATCTGCCAGCGGATTTTTTTATGGAAACACGGATGAATCCGTTGGTTCAGATACCGCAGGATTCATCCGTATTTCCTTATCTCTCAGCAGGGAATCAATCCTGCTGCATATCATTCAACAGTTTGAGTTTCAGGGAATAATACTCCGGACTCATATCAAGATAATGGATATGCGGGTTCTCGAAACGCTGCTCCTCCTGCCAGATCTCACCATTCAACTGAGCCGTGACATAATCACGGAGCTCGTTCAGCGTATATTTCTTCGAGATGCGTTTTCCATTCCGGATGACCGGCTGCTGCAGTTCCTTGGCGGTGCAGTTGGTGAAATAACGGCGCTTCCACGGCTTCTGCGGATCGATATAGCGGTAAGGCTTGCTCATATCGAGCTTTTCTTCCTCCAGTGTAATCAGATCGGCTATCGCATGACCATTCTCATCATAGATACGATAGAGCTTTTTCCTGCCCGGATTCGTGATTTTCTCCACGGTCTCCGAGACCTTGATCTTTGGAATGACCTGATGATGCTTCTCCACCGCAGACAGCTTGTAGACCGCACCAAAAACCGGCTCGCTCTTCGAGGTAATCAGGCGTTCACCGACACCGAAGCTGTCGATGCAGCCGCCCTGGTCATCCAGGATCGAGGCAATCGTATATTCATCCAGACTGTTCGAGGCCACGATCTGACAGTCCTTGAGATCTGCATCATCCAGCATTTTGCGCACTTTTTTGGAAAGATACGCCAGGTCGCCGGAATCGATGCGCACGCCTTTCAGGCGCTTGCCCATCGGTTCAAGAACTTCCCTTGCTGTACGGATGGCATTCGGCACACCCGAGCGCAGGACATCATACGTATCGATCAGGAGCACCGTCGCATCCGGATAGCATTCCGCATACCGCTTGAACGCCGTATATTCATCATCATAATACATGACCCAGCTATGCGCCATCGTGCCGCCTACCGGAATATTGAACAGCTGACCAGCCAGCACGGTTGCAGTCCCGTTCGCACCGCCAATATAGGCTGCACGTGCACCATAGACGGCTGCATCGATATTGTGCGCACGGCGCGCACCAAAATCCGATACACCGCGCCCTTTTGCCGAACGGACAATGCGGCGCGTCTTCGTTGCAATCAGCGACTGATGATTGATCTCGGCAAGGATTGCTGTCTCAACCAGCTGTGCATCAATGATGGGTGCCGTAACGGTCAGGATTGGCTCCTCCGGATACATGATCGTGCCTTCCTGCAGTGCGAGCACATCACCCGTAAAATGATAGTCCGTGAGATACTGAAGAAACTTCTCATCAAAAAGCTTCAGAGAACGCAGATAGTCAATATCCCCAGCCGAAAAGTGAAGATTTTCGATGTACTCGATGACCTGCTCGAGACCGGCAAAGATAGAAAAGCCGCCGCCGTCCGGATTCTTGCGGTAAAAGACATCAAAGGTGACTCTGCTGCTTTTATCCTCCTGTTTATCGGTAAAATAGCCATTGGCCATGGTGAGCTCATAAAGATCCATCATCATCGTGATGTTACGAGGGTCAAACTGTGTCATTGTATAGTTCCCCTTCCAATCAGGTACAGCACGCATAAGTGCCATGATTCTGTACGATTATTTTTATTCATCTTAGTTTTTTCCCGCTGTTTTGTCAAGATTTATTTGCTTATGCAGCAAAATGTCCCGTGACAAAAAACGTGCCGCCGCTCTTGGCAAACACCTGTCCCGCTTCATCCAGAAGATCGCACTCGCATACCATCGTACGCGAACCGTTATGCACGACGCGGCCCCGTGCAATGACCTGCTGTCCGGTCGGGACCGCACGGATGAAATTCATATGAAAATCCAGCGTGACGACCCGCTTCCGGCAGGAGAGACAGGCTGCCCCCATCGCGGTATCGCCCATGGACATGAGCACGCCGCCATGCGCGATCTTATATACATTGGTATGCTCATGTACGACCTGCAAAGCAAGACGCACTTCTCCTGAACCAATGTTCAGGATGTCCATATGCAGATACTGCACGAAAGGATTATCATCATAAAAGGACAAAATATATTTTTCAACGTCTTCCTGAATTTCCTGTTCCATTATACAGCCTCCATATTCATCAGCGTTCCCTTAGGTAAACAGACGAATCAAAAATCCGAGCAGACTGAAGCCTGCTGCAGAATCTTCATCCGCCAGAAGAGGGATACGCTCAACCTCATGTCCATCATAGCTCAAGACAAGCTCTCCCACCTGCTGGCCCGCTTTGACCCCGGCCTCGGCAATCGGGACAGCATAGGCAACCGTGTAGCGTTTCACTTCATCTTCCTGCAATACCGGATACAAAAGATCCGCTGCCGGACGCGCAGTGATATGACCCTTCTGACCGCCGCGCACCCAGACACCACGTACCGCCTGCGTACGCTCCAGTCCGGGCACAAGGCGCATCTGTGCAAAGCCATAGTCAAGCAATGCTGCCGCATCCCGAAAACGCGCCGCTTCACTTTCCGAATGCAGTACCACAGCGATGAGTTCCAGTCCGTCCCGCTGTGCCGAGGCAGCCAGACAGCCGCCAGCCGCTTTGGTATAGCCTGTTTTGATTCCAGTCAGACCGGGATATACCCCAAGCAATGCATTCGTGTTCTCCATCACAGCAGACTTCCCTGCCGGACGCAGCCAATGGATATTCTTCGTCTTCACGCCGACAAGCGCGCGAAACTCCGGATTTTTCATGCCATAAGCCGCAATCTTCGCAATATCCCGCGCTGTTGAATAATGCTGCGGATTGGGCAGGCCATTTGGATTCAGGAACTGCGTGTTCCTGGCCCCGAGTGACACTGCCTTTTTATTCATCTGCTCTGCAAAAGAGCCCATGGAGCTTGCGAGATATTCTTCAATCGCCACCGCTGCCCCATTATCCGAGCGCAGCATCATCTCCTGCACCAGCTCAGCAAGCTTCATCTGATCCCCTGCCTGCAGCTCGGTATCCTCTACATTGGCTGCAGCCGGGCTCACGGTAATGACTGCATCCATATTCCCCTTTTCCAGGGCGAGGATACAGGTCATCATCTTCGTCGTGCTTGCCGGATAGCGCAGCGCATCTGCATCCTTCTCATAGATCACGCGCCCGGTCGAGGCCTCGATCAAAATAGCCGATTCAGCAGTAACAGCCGGCCCCTCCTGCGCCCGTGCAGGGCCCGTCCCACAGAACACGGCCAGCACACAAAAAAAGACCACAAACCTGATATATCGTAACACTTGCAAAAAAAAACCTCCAGAAAAGAAAATACTGTTTTATTATAACGCCATTGTTCAAG
>CAZFPA010000160.1:0-3346 GCA_964520975.1 uncultured Selenomonadaceae bacterium
ACCTTAAACCAGCAGAAGGAAACACCTCAAACGAGATGTTTCCTATTGCTAAAGCACAAACTATTCTTCCGGATTGTTAATGACTTTGTTCTTCGTATGAATAAAGTTTGGTATAATCACGATCAGGAAAAATACTGCAATTGCTCCAAAGATTCCAGCTTCCCCTAATGTATTTGCAAGAGTTCCCAGTAAAATGCCTAAAACCCCGAAATCGAAATCACCAAATGTCGTATTTTGAAAGCCAAGATTTCCAAGAACCGGCAGTAAAAGCGCTGGTGCAAAAGTAATGAGAAGACCATTGGTGAACGCGCCTATAACCGCTCCTTTACGTCCGCCCGTCGCATTGCCGAAAATCCCTGCGGTCGCCCCACAGAAGAAATGCGGAACCAAGCCAGGGATAATCAGCACCCCGCCAGCAACCCCTAAAATCAACATACCAATGACACCGCCAATAAAGGAAGATACAAACCCCATGACAACTGCCGTCGGTGCATAGGTGAAAAACACCGCGCAATCAACAGCCGGAACTGCATTTGGAATAACGCGTGTAGCAATTCCCTCAAAAGCCGGAATCAGATCTCCAAGAATCATACGAACACCAGAATAAACCACGGTAACGCCTACAGCAAATTTCAAACCAGACATGATAGCAAACAGGAACGGAGACATCCCATCTGATATAGTTCCTACATAAGCAGGGCCGGCTGCGATTGCTGCCAACAAATAGAAAAACATCATTGTAATACCAGTAGAAACTGTGGTGTCCCGCAAAAATCCCCATTTCTCCGGGATCTCCATCTTTTCCGTGCTGTCTTCTGCTTTTCCCACCTTAGAACCTACCCAGGCGGAGATATAATATGCCAGGCTTCCAAAGTGGCCCATAGCAATACCATCGCCCGACGTTACTTTATTCGTATATTTTTGTCCAATGGCCGGTGAAATAGCGCTCCAGGCGCCGAGCAAGAAACCACCGCAAAGAATAAGTTCCAACCCTTTTAGCCCTGCAGTTCCAAGAACCGCCGAAAGCAGACAGGCCATGAAAAAACTATGATGACCCGTGAGAAATACATATTTGAACTTTGTGAACCTGGCAATCAGGAGGTTTGCTACAAGTCCAACGACCAAAATAGACATTGTTTCAACCCCGAGCAATTGCTGGGCAACAGATACGATCGCTTCATTGTTTGGGACAACACCTGTGATATGAAAGCCTTCCTGTATCATCTTCCCCAAAGGATCAAGATTGGAAACGATAAAACCTGCGCCGGCACTTAACATCAAATAACCGAGAATCGGCTTCAATGTTCCGGTCATAATCTTATAAAATGGCTTTTTAAGAGCAATCAAACCGACCAGGGAAACCATACCTATCAGCAATGCTGGCTGCTGCAATACATCACGCAAGAATTCCAATAGTTCCATAACAAACACCTCTCATTCTTTTTCAATCAGGCCAATTCTTTGATAAGTCCTAATACATCCTCTTTAATTTTTTTCTTATTCACATAGCTCCGAATGACAGCAACCTTACGTCCCTCAAACTGCTGTGCAAGCTCCTTGACTGTAACAATGAGGTCTGCCGGTTTTCCCTGCGCCGAATTGAAATCACAGGACTCCACCTCAGCCCGTATTCCCTCTTCATTACATATCTCCTCGATTTTCATAGCCAACATCAAACTGCTTCCTATACCGTTTCCGCAAACTGTTAATATTTTCATTATTTTCCCCTCCTATGCTTTTACAAAGCTTTTGCTCTTGATATATTTTAAAATTTCTTTCTTACTTAAACCGGCTCTTACCTTTCGCATAAAGGATTCATCCTCTATAAGCTGCATGAGCTCTGCCAACGCAGAAATATGAGAGTTCTGATCCAACGCACACAAGAAGATCAACAGATCCACCGGATCATATTCAGCATTGCCAAAGGGAACCGGCTGCTTCAAATGTACAAATCCCATACCTAATTTCTTTACACCGAACTCGGGACGCGCATGCGGCATTGCCAGTCCTGGCGCTATCACGATATAGCTTCCAATACTTTTTACCGTGTCTACCATGGCCTCAGTATAGCGGCTACTCGTATTACCGGCCGCAACAAACATATCACCACCATAACGCACAGCCGCTTCCCAATCAGCAGCATCAACATCCACTGCAACAGTATCTTCTGTAAATAAATTCTCAATCATTTCATCATCACCCTAATATCTCTGGTATTGGATATCACAGAATCGAAAAACCTAATCCCGATGCATCCTTAAAAAATCCCTGTACTGTTTCTAAGGAATATGCCTGCAAATCCTTTCCATAATTTTTGCTCTTCTGCAAAATTGCATTGGGAACTGTAATGATCTGACAACCGCATTTCTCAGCCTCAATGATATTATAAAATTCACGACAACTTGCCCACAAAAGCTCTGCCTTAGGCTTTTGACGACAGATTTGCGCTGCCTCACACATCAGCGTTACCGCATCGACACCAGCATCTGCAATGCGGCCGGCAAAAACAGATACAATACTGGATACCTCCGGATTAAGGGCTGCTACAACCCCTTTTACCTGCTCCAGCGTAAAAATAGCGGTAACATTCAAATGATAGCCTTTAGCTGAAAGCTTCTCAACCAAAGGAAGTGAACTTTGTCCTTTGGTATTGGTTACCGGAATCTTAACATAAACATTAGATGCTAAATTCGCTAATACATCCGCTTCTTTCTCCATCGTGGCAAAATCATCGGAAAAAACCTCGAATGAAACCGAATCATCCGTAATATGTTCCAAAACCTTTTCCGCGAAAGCTTTATAATCCTGAATGCCCGCTTTTTTCATCAAAGAGGGATTTGTCGTAAAACCTTTAACCAATCCCTTATGATAAACAGCTAACATATCGTCAAGATTCGCACCATCCGCAAAAATCTTGATTTTAAAATCTTCTAACCCCATGGAAACCGCCCCTTTCATATTTTCTATGTTTCCATTATAAAAGTCAGAATCTTTTGCGTAAATACGAAAAGTTTGCCTATAAAATTCTGCAAAATTTGTCTTGCCGGATAAATCATTTTCTAAATTTTACCATCTAATGGGAAAATACGCCAAAAAAAAGCGCGATATGCGCTTTTCATCTCAAATCCAATCCATGTGTTTTTTTCCACTCCATGATCCGGCTGACCTCGCCGTAGAAGTAAGCAGCAATCTTCCTGGAGCCGGCAATGGTTGGATGCGTATCGTTGCCAATGAAATCAGTTTCTTTGAGCTGCAGCGCCAGGCCAGGCATGGGCAGGAAATAGAACTTCTTTCTAGTACAGCGTGCACGAAATACCTAGTCGAATTACTTGTCTGAATTTCCATC
>CAZFPA010000161.1:0-3244 GCA_964520975.1 uncultured Selenomonadaceae bacterium
GCCGGAGCTCGTGGACTGGGGTGTGTGGCTGGGGGTGGACAGCCTGAATCCCTATGTGCGGCGGGCTATTGAGCATATACGGGAGCAGTACCGGGAGAAAATCAGCATCGAGGCGCTGGCGGTTTCCTATGGTGTGAGTGCAAGCTATCTGAGCCGCAAGTTCAAGGAGGAAACCTCGCAGACCTTTGGCGAGCTCCTGACGAAATACCGGCTGCAGAAGGCCATGCAGATCCTTTCCGAGGGAACCTGCCGGGTCTATGAGGCCGCGGAGCAGTCCGGCTTTGGTGACTACAAGAATTTCTGTACCGTGTTCAAAAAATACATGCATGTATCGCCCAAGGAATTTATGAATCGGGCGACAAGCATCATTCATCGGGAGGATACCAATGATAAAAAGCTATGAGAACTTTCTGCTCGCCTCGGATATGGACGGTACGCTCATTGGAACGGACGGCCGCATTTCAGAGGAAAACCGGCAGGCATTGAACGAATATACGGCCCGTGGCGGTCGCTTTGCCATCGCGACGGGCCGTACGCCCGCGAATGCTGCGCCTTATCTGCGGGGTCTGCCCATCAACAGCCCCAGCATCTTTTATAATGGAGCGATGCTCTATGACTGGCAGCAAAAAGAGATCCTGCGGACGTTGGCGCTGGAGGAGCCGCTGTGGCGCGACTATACAGCCCGGCTGCTGGAGCGTTTTCCGGCGGCCTGCATCGAGGTCTACACCGCGAAGCAATGCTATGTGCTGAGCTCGCCGCTGGTTGATGACCCGCGGCTCGAGATCGAGCAGCATACCTATGCGCATGCCTCCCTTGCAGATATCCGCGCTGAGACATGGCTCAAGCTTTTTATTTACGCGGATCGCGCAACGGAGCATCAGATGATCGCGCTTGCCGGGGAGATGGGCATAGACCGCATTTCTGCCAGCTTCTTTTCCTCGGATACCTATTTGGAATTCGTGCGGCGCGGGACGAGCAAGGGAAGCCTGCTGCAGGACCTGCGTGCTTTGCCGGCCAATCAGGGCCGCATCGTGATTGCTGCCGGCGATTTTGACAATGATACTGAGATGCTGCGCCAGGCTGACTGCGGTGTGGCACCAGCCAACGCGGAGCCGGAGGCAAAGCGGGTGGCAGACGTCATTGGCGTGAGCTGTGACGCGCATCTGATGCGCCAGATCATCGGGGAGATCATGCCGCGGCTGGCGGACCGCTGAATCTTTTCCGCAGGCGGAAGTGCACGGGATCGTTGTTTTAAGGGCCATATCCGGCAGGTGGATATGGCCCTTCCTGTTTTTTAGAAAATTGTGTAATGTTTTCGAGGCAAAAACGTAGAAGGGACAAGTATATTTTTGCGCTGTTCTCGTTGGCACTGAATTGCTATCAACAGATAGTTTTTTTATTTAAGGAATTGCGCTGAAAAAACGATAAAATGAGATATGAAACGGATTAGGACGGAGGCCTGACTATGGATGGGAAAAAAGATACAGCATTGCGTCTGGGAGTCATGCTGGCCTTATGGGGAACAGGCTTTTCGCTGGCAGGGGCCCAAGCGGCTGCGGATTTTCAGGATGCGGAGTATTATGCCAGCAATGGCCTGGATATCATCAATGCCGCTGATGCCTATGCCCTTGGCTATACCGGCAAGGGCATCACGCTGGGTATTTGCGATCAGCCCACTAATTTTCTGAGTCCGGAATTCAATCAGAAGAAAAATTCGGCGATGATCAATGTGTCCAATATGCTTGGCCGGTCTGCAGGTGTGTATGACTGGAAGGAATTGACTCATGGCACCCATGTGGCTGGTATCGCGGCGGCGGATCGCAATGGTATCGGCATGCAGGGGGTCGCTTATGAAGCGGAAATCGCCGGCAGTTCGGCGGGAACTAATTATAAAACAGGGGGAGGCTTTATGGCGAATCCGGCGGCTTTTGCATATTATGTGGCCCATCCGGAAATCAAGGTCATCAATAATTCCTGGGGCGGGTCTGAGTATATGGATGTGAATGGACTGGAACCGTCGGACTATGTGCTTATTCAGAAAAAAGTGGATCAGCGGCTCATTCCGGCCGCACAACAGGGGAAGCTGCTGGTTTTTGCAGCGGGAAACGCAGGCCATGGAACCCCGTCATTGGAGCTCTTATATGGTTACTTTAATCAGGAACTTGGCAATGCTACATTGAATGTCACTGCACTGGACCGTTATACAACGCGCAGCAACGGAAAAATCGTGGGTGATCCGACGAGCAGCAATATCTCAGCTTATTGGTCTGATCTGGCGAAATATGCGGAGGATACTACCCTGGCGGCGCCGGGATCGGTTATTTATTCGGCAAATTCCAATTATGCGGCGGATCAAAAGCTGGATATCTATGAAGATGGAACCTCGATGGCGGCGCCCTTTGTTACCGGAGCCGGAGCTCTGGTACAGCAGGCTTTTCCCTATATGAGCGGCAAGCAGATCGGGGATGTGCTGCTTTCTACAGCAAACAGCAATATTGTGTATTCCCGCGGGATGGTGACGCAGCTGCAGCACGATAGGGTAAATGGAGTGGATGTTGCCAGTCTGAGCATTTTTGTCATGAATACGGCGGATAGCAATATGCAGTCTATGAGCAAGGATCAGCTGGTAGCACTGTATGATACCTATATCCAGAATCATGCGCAGGATTCGGATACTCGCTCATTGCTGAGCGAGTATAACAGTATGAAAAAAACCGGAATCATCAACGTCTATTATCATGTGCCCTGGGAGGAAATCGTCGGCCAGGGTGTACTGGATGTCGGCGCGGCAGTTCGGGGTCCTGGAGCGCTGAACGCACGGCGGCTGCTTTCCTCGGATATCAGCAGTGGCTATATATTGAGCGGCACGACGGGGAAGCAGGCACTGTATTCTATCGATACCCAGGGCTATGATTCCACCTGGAGCAATGATATCAAGGAAATCAAGGCGGGCTATATCGCCTCTGACAGCAGCGAGGCGGACCTGCTGGCCCGGTACAAGTACTACAATACGAATTGGCTGAGCTATACGGGTACAGATCGGGATTTGGCAAAGTCTGCAACGAAGAACATGATGGACCTTTATAACCAGCGGGTTAAGGCCAGCGGGCTGGCGGGGCTATCCGTAGGTCTCTACAAGACCGGTCTGGGAACACTCACGCTTTCCGGCACGAATACCTATAAGGGCAGCAGCATTGCGGCTGGAGGAACACTGGCCATCGATGGCTCGGTGGCCGGTGATGCC
>CAZFPA010000162.1:0-3176 GCA_964520975.1 uncultured Selenomonadaceae bacterium
CATAAAATAGACCCCTATCATTTTTCATAAACCATCCGCATCCCCCTGATAGGATCCGCTCTCTGCAACAGCCAACCATAAGGTCTCCTGCTGTTCGTTGTTTTGATACAGGCTTCCTACCTATAAGATTCCCCAGTCTATACGCAGATTCCCCCCATGTTCTACAAAAAAGTGCCAGGCATCCACAAAGGATGTCCTGGCACGCAACCTATCCATAAAGAGGATAGACCCGCTCAATCTCCCTGATCCAACAGCTGCTGATACCTGGCCGGTATCACAACCTTGGGATCTGCGCCCTTAGCGCGGCGATAGGCCTCCAATGCCTCGGACGTATTCCCTTCGCTATCCAGTATCTTTCCTTTTACGATATACGACTGAGAGATCTTCGGACGGTATCTTATGGCCTTCTCGGCATCCTGCAGGGCCAGTTCCTTATTGTTCAAAGCCAGATATGCTTCCGCCCGACGGGCATAAGCCCAGCCGTATTCAGGATCCTGCTGAATGGCCACATTCAGATCCGCAATGCCTTTTTCCGGCTGCTTCAGCAGAGTATACGCATGACCGCGGATCTCGTAAGAATAGGTATTTTCCTGATTGGCGGCAAAAACACGATTGATCTCCGTTATTGCCAGCCGCGGAACCCCCAGGTCCATATAGGCATCCGCTGCACTGTTCATCTCCGTCTGCGTGTATTCGTCCACCTTCGTCTTGTCAGTGGCCTCTGTCTTGAGATCATCGAGGCGTTTCTTTTCCAAAGCATAGATATGATCACGATTTCCCGTACGGGAATCATTGGCATACGCGGCCGTAACCAATGCCTCCAACTGATTTTCTAATTTATTCTGATGGATTGCGGCCTTCATCATCTGATACGCCCGATCATCCGTGAGGAAATTTGTCGTTCCATCCGGCTGCTTCGTGAACCACCAGGAAGAAGCCAGACGATTATCATGGAATCCTTTATCCAGGCCTCCGGCAATCAGATAAGCCATCTCTTCCGCCGTGTAGTCATTCGTCGGCTGCGTGCTCAAAAGCAGTGTATGATCGAGATAAACGTCCTTGCCGTTTTGTACCGTCACATGATGGTACCCATATTCTTCCAGCTGCTTTGCAGCCTTTGTCAGGCGCTTATCTGTATCCGGATGATCCGAGGGATTGAAGAAATCCGCAAAATCCGCTGAATTCCGCGTATACTCCTGCATCTTTGACATCATCGCTGCCATGCCGCCCGGATTGAATCCCGCACTGGCCATGACATAAAAGCCATTTTCATCTGCGTCATATTCAGCCGGCAAAGAAATATTCTTGGCATCGTAATAATTGCGGAAAATATTAAACAGCTGCTGGTTGCCATCTTTTCCCATATTGATGAGACTCATGCCAAACTCCTCGGCAGCTTGGCGCGCCAGCTCATGCGCCACATGCTGATGAAGTCCGTGCGTCATCTCATGGCCAAGTACCCCGGCCAGTTCATCCCGGTCACCATGAAGGCCCGTAAGAAGCCCTCGATTGATGGCGACCGAATCCATCGCCGCGCAGCTCGCATTGAAAGTATCATCGTTTACGATAGCCCAGCGAAACGGGAGGGAACGGGCACGCAGTACATACTGACCCTTGCCCAGCAGCTGCTCCATGACACCATCAACGAGCTGGCGATCCTGCTGATTCGCATCTGCCCCATGGTGCTTCAATGCCGTTACCAGATGCTCCTGCTGATTCTTCGGCGAATTCCCCATCGCCAGGTACTGGTCCAGATACATTTCATAGGCCTGGCTTGCTCCATAAATGCCCCCCAAAATCTCCAGGGCATCCGCCTCGGCAACTGCACCGCCGAGCGGCATCATTGTCAGCATGGCTGCAAGACCCGTCACTGCACTTCCTTTGCAAAGTTTGTGAAACATTCCCTTTTTCTCCACAAAAACATCTCCCTATATAACTCGAAACAAGACGTCCCCCACCGCTGCAGGTGGCGGGCGCGAACAAAGACAACAGGCGGTGAGTTGATATCTCCCGCCTCATTGCAACGCGGATGGAAAGGATTCCGCGTTGCGGAATCTCGAACCATGGCGTTATAAAGCTTTCCATTCCTGTTATGCCGCCAGCAAGCGCTCTCATTTCATTTTATAGTAAAATTCCATATGCCGGACGATAAGGCGGTCATTCCCCATTGTAGAACAAACCCGGCTATTTTTCCACTGTTTCTTTCAGACTGCCCCATCATTCCACCGTATCCTTCAGATCATTGACATAGCTGCGGACTACCTGCAGTACATATTCCTGGCAGGCCGCGGCCGTATCGGGGCGAAAGGCCTCGTGATGGAGTGCCGTATTCGAAATAACCCGAATCCCCACAAAGGGAACATGATACTCCTGACAGATCTGCGCCGCGGCATTCGTCTCCATTTCCTCACAGGAGGAACCGTAGGCACGATGGAGCCACAGAATGCGATCCATCTGCTCATTCCAGCAATTGCTCGTGTTGATGCAGCCCTCAATAATTTTACCCTGCGTGTATTTGCTCCTGACCGCATTGGCCGCCGCGAGCAGGCCCGGGTCCGCCAAATAGTAAATCTGGCTGTTTGGATCTCTCAGCCCGGCAGTCGGATCATACGTACCGCGCAGCTCAATATCCCTGTAATCCACACCGGCGCCCTCCAGCGATGGATGGGAACGCCAGGCACAGCTGTCAAAAGACTTCCGCCCGAGGACAATATCACCGACATGCAGGGCCGGATCATTCCCGCCGGACGTGCCCTGATGGATCACGGCCCGCGGCTGGAAGTGCTCGATGCCGACAGCAGTCGCGGCTGCCGCCCGCGCGCCGCCCTCTCCGGTCCGGCAGACCACCACCGGATACCCGTCTAACGTACCCGAAGTATAGGTCCAGCCGCCAAACTGCTGACAGCTCGTATCCTTCAGCCCGGCAACAAGCGTTGCCGTCTCAAAATCCCAGGCGCCTTCCAGCAGCACCGGTTTTGGCGCTGCTGGTGCTGCCGCCGCTGACAAAATAAAGGTGAACACGAACAAGCATGCCATACAGAATGAAGTTCCCCACCGTTGTTTCATATCGATTCCCCCTCCTGTTTTTTCGACACAGAATCTTTCCGCCGGAATCGTCTACGCCGATTTTACATCCTATATATACTTCATTCCGAGGCAAAAAAATCCTTCTATTA
>CAZFPA010000163.1:0-1400 GCA_964520975.1 uncultured Selenomonadaceae bacterium
CCATCCCCCATGACGCCTACGGAGCGCATGTTGGTGAGAGCGGCGAAATACTGGCCCAGGTTCTTGTCCACGCCGGCCTTGGCTACCTCTTCACGATAGATGGCATCGGCTTCCTGGACAATCTTGACCTTCTCCTCGGTGACTTCACCAATGATACGAATGCCGAGTCCCGGACCGGGGAACGGCTGGCGGCTCACGAGATATTCCGGAATCTGGAGTTCCCGGCCGGCCTTGCGGACTTCATCCTTGAAGAGCAGGCGCAGCGGCTCCACGATTTCCTTGAAATCAACGAAGTCCGGCAGGCCGCCCACGTTATGATGGGATTTGATTACCGCCGACTTGCCCAGGCCGCTTTCGATAACGTCCGGGTAGATGGTTCCCTGTACCAGGTAATCCACCTTGCCGATCTTCTTGGCTTCTTCCTCGAATACGCGGATGAATTCCTCTCCGATGATCTTGCGCTTAGCCTCTGGCTCCGTTACGCCCTTGAGCTTGGCGTAGAAACGATCCTTGGCATTCACCCGGATGAAGTTCACATCGTAAGGGCCGTCCGGTCCGAACACTGCCTCAACCTGATCTCCCTCATCCTTGCGCAGCAGGCCGTGATCGACGAATACACAGGTAAGCTGCTTGCCGATGGCCTTGGAGAGAAGTACCGCCGCCACAGAGGAATCCACCCCGCCGGAGAGGGCGCAGAGCGCCTTGCCGCTGCCGATCTTGGCCCGCAGCTTTTCAATAGTGGTCGTGACAAAGGAGTCCATCTTCCAGTCACCGGCACACGCGCAGACCTTGTAGACAAAGTTATGCAACATGGTCATGCCCTCAACGGTGTGCATGACTTCCGGATGGAACTGCACTGCGTAAAGCTTTTCCGCTTCATTTTCCATGGCAGCCACCGGGCAGACCGGCGTATTGGCCGTGACCGTGAAGCCTGCCGGCGCCTTTTCGATGTAGTCGGTGTGGCTCATCCAGCAGATTGTCTTTTCCGCTACATTTGCAAAGAGCTTGGAGGCCTTATGCTGAATCGTGACCTCAGTACGGCCGTATTCACTTACCGGGGCAGTCTTGACACTGCCACCCAGGATATGGGCCATAAGCTGGGAGCCATAGCAGATGCCCAGCACAGGGATACCCATTTCCAGAAGTTCCCGACTGCAGACAGCAGAATCCTTCGCATAAACGCTATTCGGGCCACCGGTGAAAATAATGCCTTTCGGCTGCATTTCCTTGATCTTCTCCAGGCTCAAAGTGTAGGGATGTACCTCGCAGTACACATTACATTCTCTTACACGACGCGCGATCAGCTGGTTATACTGCCCGCCGAAATCCAGTACCAAAATCATTTCATTGCTCAAGTCAGGAGTCCTCCTCGTATTTCTTTAGTTTTGTATGTAATTATA
>CAZFPA010000163.1:1500-3119 GCA_964520975.1 uncultured Selenomonadaceae bacterium
TTATATCATAGACCACCCGGAAAAGGAAATAAGACCGCGGCAATTCCCGCGGTCTCCATTCATTCCTCTGTATTGTTTTCCTGTTGAAAGGCATCGATGGCGGCGCGCATGGCACTGCTGTCAAAGCCCCGGGTGTAGAGGTGCTGCATCATTTTACGCGCCTCGGCCCCCGCCCGGAATTTCAGCCGCAGACAATGCAGGGCTGCCCGGGTCTCCCGCTGAAAGGTATCCGACGGAATGCAGGAACGAATCAGTGAGCTCTCAAATCCCCGCTGCATGAGCTTGGCCTGGATCTGTTTCACGCTGCTGCGGCTGTTCTCATAAAGATACTGGAACTGCCGCGCACAGGCATCCTCGTCGTTCAGATAGTGCTTTTCCTCCAGGCGCTGGATAGCCGCTTCAATCTCCTCTTCCTCATAGCCACGCTGGCGCAGCTTTTCCCGCAGCTTCTGCGTGCTGTGCTCCTGGCGGGCCAAAAGGTCGACAGCCTGTACCAGCGCGGTCTTATTACTCTTTGTCTTCTGCCGCATTGTCTGCCGCTTCTGCCTGCGCTGTCACCTGAGCAGCTGCAGCCTTCTTTGCCTCGGCCTCCGCCTGAAGCTTTTCCTTATCTTCACGGATCTTCGCCCGGATCTTGGCCTCGATCTCAGCACAGAGCGGTGGATTCTGCTTCAGGATATCCTTGACGTTTTCCTTGCCCTGTCCCAGGCGGGAACCGCCGTAGGAATACCAGGAGCCGCTCTTTTCCAGGATGTCCATATCCGCTGCAATATCGATGATACTGCCTTCTTTGGAAACACCCTCCCCGTACATGATATCGAACTCAGCCAGCTTGAACGGCGGCGCGACCTTGTTCTTGACGACCTTGATGCGGGTACGGTTGCCGATGACATCGGTCCCCTGCTTGATGGTATCGATTTTGCGCACATCGAGGCGCACGGAGGAATAGAATTTGAGTGCCCGGCCACCGGTTGTCGTCTCCGGATTGCCGAACATCACGCCGACCTTTTCACGAATCTGGTTGATGAAAATCGCCGTTGTACGGGATTTGCTGATAATGCCTGTGAGCTTACGCATCGCCTGGCTCATGAGGCGGGCCTGCAGGCCAACATGGGAATCCCCCATCTCGCCTTCGATTTCCGCCTTTGGTACGAGGGCGGCAACGGAGTCTACGACGACCATATCAATGGCACCACTGCGCACCAGGGCATCGGCAATTTCCAGAGCCTGCTCACCGGTATCCGGCTGCGAGATCAGCAGATTGTCGATATCTACACCCAGCTTATGTGCGTAGACCGGGTCAAGGGCATGCTCAGCATCAATGAAAGCTGCAATGCCGCCCATTTTCTGTGCCTCGGCGATCATGTGCAGCGTCACTGTGGTCTTACCGGAGGATTCCGGCCCGTAGACCTCAATGATACGTCCGCGCGGCACACCGCCTACGCCCAGTGCAATGTCCAGTGGAAGAATACCGGAGGGAATCACCTCAATATTCATGTTCGCCGTCGCTTCGCCCAGGCGCATGATCGAGCCCTTGCCAAAATCCTTCTCAATCTGCTTCATCGCATTTTCCAAAGCCTGCATCTTATCCATATTTGCGTATCCGCTCCCTTCAGTTG
>CAZFPA010000164.1:0-3079 GCA_964520975.1 uncultured Selenomonadaceae bacterium
CTTCCATTTTTGGCATATATGCGATAAAATACATAACGTCACTTTTTTTTCGGGGCAAAAAAACAAGGCTGCTCCGGAAGGATTCTGTGGCTTTTTGCCTAATTGTTACATTAATTCAACACGGGAAAACACAATTTTTAAGGGGGGATTTTCTTGGATAAATTCACTATTCGACAGAAGCTGTTCCTGGTATTTGGTGCCCTCATCGCCATCTTTATGGCAAACGGAATCTATACGGGTTACAGCCTCAACCGGATCAACAATGGCGCGCTGCGCATTGCTACCGAGCATCTGCAGAGCGTCATGGCCGCCTCGGAAGGCAGCCACACCCTGTCGGACTATCGGCAGGGTGAATACGCGGTTGTCACAGCCGCGACGCTGCCGAACCGGATTCATGCCGCGCAGGAAACAAAGAAGCGGGCCGATCAGCTCGATATTGTCTTTGATGCGATTGAGCCCAGCGTTGCGCCGGAGGTCAAGGATGATTTCAAGAGCATGCGCAGTACCTGGGAGGATTACAAAAAAATTCCGAGCAGGTGATCCGGCTTTCAAAGAACAACCAGAATCAGGAAGCGTTGAAGCTTCTGGAGAAATCAAACAGCCAGTACGCGGATATCACGACCAAGCTCGGTCGTGTCGTTGACAGCGGCAAGGATTTCATCCATCAGGAAAGTGCGGCGGCTTCCAATAAGTATGAACAGACGAAATGGACGCTCATTATCTGCATTGTTATGGTAGTGCTGCTTGCGGGCTTTATGGCTTTTTATCTGAGTGCCAGCATCATGCGCTCCATTCAGTATCTCATGGATATTTCCCGGCAGGTCGCCAACGGCAACCTGACCGTGGAGGCCGCGCCGAAGACGCAGGACGAATTTGGGGAACTTACTGCGGCCTATGGGGACACAATCCACAACTTGCGGACGCTCATTGAGCATATCCAGAAGACTTCCGGGGATGTATCCACTTTTGCCGCGCAGCTGACGGAGAATGCCAGTCAGTCGGCACAGGCCACGCAGCAGGTAGCGGTATCCATCACCAATGTGGCGGCCAATACCAGCCAGCAGGGAGATACCGTCAGCAATTCGCTCAGTGATATTCAGAATATGGCGCAGAGCCTGCATGGCTTTGAAGAAAAGGCCTCGGAATCAGCGGAGGCAGCCCGCAATGTTGAAACCATCGCCGCCAAGGGCCAAACCTCGATCGCGGGCGCAGTGGACCGGATGTCGGAGATCGCTTCATCCGTTACCGATTCGGCCAAAGTCATTCGCAAGCTGGCGGAGCGTTCGACTGAAATCGGTCAGATCAGCGATGCGATTTCGGGGATTGCGGAGCAGACGAATCTGCTGGCACTCAATGCCGCCATTGAAGCGGCCCGGGCCGGTGAAGCCGGGCGGGGCTTCTCCGTAGTAGCGGAGGAGGTCCGCAAGCTCGCGGAGGAATCCGGTGTGGCCGCGCAGAAGATTGCCGACCTGATCTCCACCATCCAGCAGGACACCGAGCAGGCTGTCACCCGTATGCAGAAGGGGACCGAGGATGTTCAGAGCGGCCGCACGGTCGTCGCCGATGCCGGCAATGCCTTTGAAACCATTGCCGCCGCCGTCACCGACCTCACCCGGCACGCTGAGACCATTCTGGCCGAGGCCCGGGACTCTTCGTCCAAGGCAGAGTCCCTGGTCAATGTCATGGAGGGAATCAATAAGTCCGGCCGTGATGTTGCATCGGAAACGGAATCTGTTTCCGCCGCGACGGAGGAGCAGTCCGCATCGATGGATGAAGTCGCAAATGCCAGCCGGAAGCTCGCGGATCTGGCCCAGGAGCTCACGAGTTCTACGGCAAAGTTCAAAATTTGAGGAGGCAATGACTTATGAAGAAGGTATTTACCCTTGCCTGCCTGGCGATTTTTGTCATTACTGCACTGGTAATGGCCGGTTGCGGATCGGGCAGCAACGGAAATAAAAAAGTGGCTGTAGCCTTTGCCAACTCATCGGCGAGCTGGCAGAAAAATGGGCAGACCATCAAGGATACATTGGAAAAAGAAGGCTTTACCGTCGACCTGCAGTTTGCAGATACCGCTGAGCAGCAGATCGATCAGCTGAAGGCCCAGATTGCTGACAATCCAAAATGTATTGTGATCGGTGCCGTCGATGGCGGCAAGCTCACCGATGTTCTGGCCGAGGCAAAAACAAAGAAGATACCGATTGTTGCTTATGACCGGCTGGTTATGAACACCGATGCGGTTTCCTACTATGCAACCTATGATAATGAGGCCGTCGGAACGGCTATGGGAGAATACATTGAAGCTGCGCTCAATCTGAAATCCGGAGCGGGCCCCTTTCATATGGAAGTTTTTGCCGGTGACCCCGCAGACAACAATGCCCATCTCTTTTTTGCGGGCTCGATGAAGATTCTGCAGCCGTACATCGACAAAGGCCAGTTGGTGGTTCCTTCGAAGGAAACCAGCTTCGACCAGGCAGCAACGAAAGGCTGGGAACCGAAAAACGCGCAGGCACGTATGAGCAGGCTGCTCGCCGCAAATCCTGGTATACGGCTGGACGTAGTCCTTTCGCCGAATGACGGCGTCGCTGGCGGAATCCGTGACGCCATGACAGCGGCCGGCTACAGCGGCCAGCCAATTCTCACCGGGCAGGATGCGGAGGGCAAGGCCCTCGATGCCATCCGTCAGGGACGGCAGACCATCACCATCTACAAGGACCCCAATCTGCTCGTCAGCAAGACTGTCCGTATGATCAAAGCCGTGGTGGAAGGCACACAGCCGGATATCAATGATATCTCGTCCTATAATAATGGTGTGATCACTGTCCCGGCCTATCTCTGTACCCCGCTCATCATCGACAAGGACAACCTCGATATGGTGAAATAACGCGGAACAAGATGCCCGCCACCTCTGCAGGTGGCGGGCGCGAATGGATATTCTGATCTTTTTATGCAAAAAAAGAACGGTACAATCAGCTTTTCACTGATTGTACCGTTTTTTATTCCGAAACCATGCGCTAAACTGCATAGCTTTATGGGCTAAGTTGGTGGAGACGAAGGGCGACCCGCTTAACCCACAAAATTC
>CAZFPA010000165.1:0-3057 GCA_964520975.1 uncultured Selenomonadaceae bacterium
TTTACGAAAATCAAGTCGTAATCCTGCTTCTGCAGATATTCCTCATAGACCTTACGATTGAAATAGTACTGGAAATCGCGATGATGCCGATACCAATGGATCCATTTCGTATAAAAATCATGATGTGCAGGCATATCTGCCGCCGTGCATTCTATCTGAATAATGTTTCCCCTCAATTCCTCAACCATGCCGGCGGCATAGATATCCACAATATAGTTTTTGCGCAAATGCTTGCAGAGCTCAATGACAAAGGTTTCCGCACCACGATTGATTTTACCGACATAGGTCGCCAATACAGCAATTCTTTTCATTTTCATTCCATCCCAGTATTTCTATTTTTCTTCCAAAAAGGTATTCAGCCAGGCCTCCGGCGTATAACGCTGAATGATTTCTTCGGGAATTTTTTTATAGGGTGCCGCCAGGAATCCCGGCAATTCCTCCAGGCTTCGCTCACCCAGTACAAAAATGTTCTCCGGCGTATAAAAGTCATAGTTCACAATATCCGCATTGCTCGTCAAAAGCTTCTTCTCATAGAAAATTGCCTCCATCGGTCGCAGCGTGATGCCCGTCTGACGCGGCTGTGGGATATCGACAATACAACGGCTTTCATAGATATTCTGCACGATTTCCGCATAGCTCAGACGGCGCTGCGTGATATGCCGTGCCGCATCGCCGAAATAATGCTGATGGTTATTGCCTACAATGACAAAATTCGTACTGCAGCCAAGGTTCTCCAGCTTATGCTGCAGCTCCACCAGTACGGCGAGGCGCCCACGATCTACGCCGATAAAGAAAAAATCCTGGGAAATCGCATGTGCTTCCTGCTCTTGCAGAAGCTGCTGCCGATCGCCCTGGAAATATGTATAACAGTAATGACGATAAGAAATTCCCCAGGTTTCGCAGTCCTTCTTATCAAAGGAATAAAACTGACAGCCAAGTCCCTGATAGTGATGCGGCGCCTTTCTGTCCTCCGGGTCCGTCGTATCGTTATAATATATGAAGATTTGAGCTGTTGGATTCACCTGGCGAATGTATTCAATAACGTCACGCCCACGAATGCCATTGATGATGACAATCGTATCACAGTCCCGCACAGCTTTCGTCCAATCACTATACCAGCGGGATTGATCCAAAAACGGAAAATGTTCCCAGTATTTTCTTAGACGCCTTTGCCATCGTCCCATCAGAGGCCGATAGATTACATCCAGTGTCAGATTATCATAACAACGAATGCGATCCAAACCATCTTCAATTTTTTCTACACCATCCAGCACCAGCAATTTATGCTGCTGTAAATTCTGCTGCAATGTATTCATAGATTTCACCTTTTCAAAAAGCCATCCATACTCGCTGCAATGGATGCATCGATCTCATCCAACAGAACAAACCGCTTCCTGTACACAGCACGCTTGCGCGTAGGCACTTCCTCCATCGTCTTACGGTGCTCCATAAGCGGCAGCTCATCAAAACGCTTGTCCGCAGTCGTCCAGCCACCAGCTTCCTGCCAGAAGTCGCTGAATGACGTCTTGAGTTTACGATCCATGCGCACATGATTGTTCGCATAATAGCCATAGTTCGTGACCGCATAGATATGCTGCAGTTCCAGAGACCGGGCTACCGCCTGTGCCGCATAAAGGATAAGATTCTTCGTGCGATAGGCATGACACTGTTTTGTTATTTTTTTGATGATCTCCTTGGAGTTTTCCATATTCGGCCCCTGCATAGCACCAATCCACATTGACCATTCTCCCGCGGGATTTTTGGCAATCCAGAAGATGATCTGATAGAGCGGCTCCCTTCCCAGGCGAAGCATGACGGAAAGGATACCTTCTTTGCGCTGCCCAGGCTCATAGGAGATAGAGAGCGTCAGTGGCGTACCCTCATGCTCCGAAGTCCAGAGTACCTGGTCATTTTCGCGATAGATATCCTTCACGATCTCCGGACGCAGATGCTCTGTGAGAAATTCCATATGCTCCTCGACCAGTCGGGCCCGGTCGTCAAAACGGGATTTATTATAGAAAAAGGCCCGTGTCGGCTGTTCATAGACAAACGGATAGATTTCCGCCAGTTCTGCGAGCAGTGCATTTTTGTGGAAATAGCGGTCGAGCTTTTCCATGCGGCTCCGATTCAGCAGGCAGCGCGCGACAAAGACCACCATGCGCCGGGCTTCCCGGGATTTTTCTATATGATATATTTTTTTGCCAAGGGTAATAAAGCTTTGCATTTGCATATCTCCAAATATCATTTTACTTCACATTTTTTGCCACCAGCTGCAGCAGGCTGCCGCCTTTGTAACGGAGGCCGTGAACGCCAGCGTTTTTAGCGCACTGCATATCTCCGTCGGTATCACCGACAAAGAATGACCTTGCCTTATCTATATTATAATCCGCACAGGCATCATTTACCATCTTCGGATGGGGTTTACGGCAGTCGCAATCCATGGTATAGGCAGGTACCCTGCCCTCTTTATGATGCGGGCAGTAATAAAGGGCGTCTAAATGGGCGCCCTCCTTAATCAATTCTTTATTCATCCAGTCATGCAGGAAGTGTATATCCGCTTCGCTGTAATAGCCTCTGGCCACGCCGCTCTGATTCGTGACAACGATGACCAGATAGCCTTTATCATTGCAGTACCGGATGGCTTCTTGCGCATCCTCTGTCCAGATGAAGTCCTGCGGACGATGCAGATAGTGAATATCCACGTTCAGGGTGCCATCGCGATCAAAGAAGACCGCCTTTGTCTGCTTCTGCTTATTTTCCATAGATGAAATAGCCGCCTGCATCGAGGAAGTCACAGTATTCCTTGACCGCTGTCTTCATCTCGTAGAAGCCCTGGTCATAGCCGGCAGCCTCCAGATGGGTTTTATCCGCTTCCGTGAAGTTCTGATACTTGCCGCGCAGCACCTCCGGGAAATCACGATAGGCGATCTCGCCCGTTCCCAGTGCATCAATGACCGCCTGTGCAACCTCATTATAGGTATGCGCATGCCCCGTGCCGCAGTTGTAGATACCGCTTGGCGCGTTGTTCTGCCAGAACCAGAGGTTCACCTTTACGAC
>CAZFPA010000166.1:0-3038 GCA_964520975.1 uncultured Selenomonadaceae bacterium
CCCTCGATCTTCCGGTTGCTGATGCCATCTTTCTGCATCTCACCAATGACTGCCCGCTGGAACTTTTCCGGCGTATCGTTGCGGTCATCCCGCAAGGCCAGGGATGCATAGTATTCGTACCATTCCCGGCTCTTGGCTTTCTCGCCTGGACGGTGTTCACGGATAGCTGCCTGCTGCGCCTCAAGATAAGCCTGCCGTTTTTCCGGCGAGGGAATGTTTCCTACCTTATATTCCCCGCTGCGCTCCGGCTCCGCATAACGCTGAAATACCTGATATCCTGCCTGCAGCCGGGGATCCTCTTTGCCTAAAAGTTCCGTCATTTTTTGATACTGTTCCTGGGCGAAACGGCCCTGCCCCTCTTCATAGGAACACGACCCGAGCTTTTTATCCTCCAGCGACAAGCTGACATCTTTCCGATAGCCACGACGAAAGGCGCCGGTCTCCTGCCAACGCCTGGCATAACGGGCATCCCCGGCCCGTTCCTTCTGCAGATGACGGATCGCTGCCATGCCGGAATAATCTTCGATGACCGGCACGGCAAAGGGACGGTCCACCGGACCATGGTTTTCGCTATGCAGCTGCAGTTTGCTCAGCTGCTCCATGGCTTCCACCTCTGCCAACGTAAAAGCGATCTGGAGCTTCCGGGCATACCCGTCCATTGCCAGCTGATCCGGGCGTCTGGTTGTCTCGATCAGATAGGCATCGGCTGGCATGGGATTGAGTTTCCGCATGGCCGGTGTTGCAGTTTCCCACTGATCCAGCCCATCCAGATACCAGTTTTCTTTTCCGTCTGCTGGCGTGACATTCAGGACAAAGGCCTGAGGGAACTCGCCCAGCTGCTCCTTCATTTCCTTCGTACAGGCATAGCGATACGTCCTGGCCTTCCGTTCATTGATGGCCTGGATTTCCGGATGCTCTCTGCAATATCGTTTCTCATCCCAGGCGAACCGTGCCATGGCTTTCTCGCATTCCTTGAGCTGCTGACGACATTCGGTCAGCAGCTTGTTTTCATTCAGGGACGGCGTCCCGATCTGATTGAAATGCAGATAGGTCTTCCGCAGCTCTGCATCCGCGAGCAGGCTCTGCCGGAAGTTCATGAGCTTATAGGAAAGTGCTTCCTGGATGCTTTCCTTATTGCGCAGTTCCAGACTGCCGATCTTCAGCGGCACCGGGCCATGATCATAGCTGCCATAGGAAAAGAGGAGTTCAGCCATGGCCGCTTTCCCTTCCCCTCGCTGGATGGCATCGAACCGTTCTTTATCCAGTGCATTGAGCTGGACCAGAAAACCATAGGCGGCTTCGCCCTGCAGGATTTCCCCATCCGCATAGGCTTTGCCGTCCGGTCCCGGTATCGGGATATCGCTATAAAGCGGCGTAACCGAAAGGCCGGCAAACGGACGGGCCGGCTGATCCGGCATCTGGTTTTCCTGTCCCTGTTGTTTGCGGCGTGTCTCGGCTTCCAGCATCCCTTTCATCAGATTGTTCGCCTGCTTCATGCCATAGAACAGGATCTTCGGATTGGTCTCCATGTGTTGAAGTTCCTCTTCGGTAAACAGCGGATCCCGGGCATAATCATAGCTCAGCTTGCAGGTTTTCATGAAGAGCTGCGCACTCATCTTCTCACCGATTGGATTGAGTCCCTGTTCCCTGGCGTATTCCCGCATGCCATGGTAAAGGTTTTCATTATTGGGCTCAATGCCAGCGATGGCAGCGCCGTTATCAAGGAGTAGTCCCTGGGCATAGGCCCGGTCGCTGTCCTGATCACCAGTGGTGGGTTCCAGTGTATTCTCCAGCTCCAGGATGTCTTCGGCATTATAGAACCTGCGCAGGCTGCCATCAAAGCCCTGCCCATTTTCGATGCCATACCAGTATTCGATCTCAACCGGCTTCGCACCATCCTTGAGTGTATAGGATTTCTCCGCAATCGTTGCATCACTGAACCAGCGATTATCCCGGTGCGCCCTGGATGCTGCCTCCATACGCAGGTAATTGGCACAGCTGAACTGGTAATAGGTCCTGGTTCCGCCATTATACGGACGGCCATAGACGCCTGGCGGTTCCAGGTTCCCGTAGGTCCGCAGGTTTTCGATGAGCACCTTGGCTGCCTCATCCCGGCTGGCGTAAACGTCTTTCGCTGCCATCAGGACTCACCTGCCTTCGTCGCTGCTTCTGCCTGCCGGAATTCTGCTGCCAGAATAGCATTTTCCTCTAAGTCGATACACAGTTCCTCTTCCTGCTGTCTCAGGATCTCCTCAACAGGAGGCATCTCCTTCGCTGTCTTGTCCATCTTGGTCGGCTCCTTTCTCAGCTTCTTATCCGCTGAATCCCTCTATATACAGAGACAACCAGATGAACACTTTTGCCAAACAACCGAAGTCACTTTCAGTGCATCAACTACATGAATTGGCTTGCTATAAGGGCACGCAGCTGCGCTGACAGGCTTTCGTGCGCTGCACAGAGCCCGCTTTGCGGTCTCTGCCCTACGGGCTTCAATCCCTCGTGCGCAATAAGGTAGGTTCGCTTCGCAAACCCATGGATTAACGCAAAAAAACTGCCGCATCCTAAGATACGGCAGTCATCGATTGGGACTTCTTTTGTTTTACTTGGTGCTACCCTCACACCAAATCATGCAATTGGGACTTCTTTAGTTTTACTTGGTGCTACCCTCGCACCAAATCATCTTCTACTATTATTATACCATAAGCCCGGAAAAAAGCCACTGGATTCTCAAAGGCCAAGCTCCGCATGGAAGTATTGCAAGGCTGAGAAAGCGATGATACGTTCCGCATGATACTTAGCCGGATCCACAGCCCATTTCTTGTAATCTCGGATGAATTTGTCAAAGCGACGGGCAATGACGTCCTGCTTCTTCAGGAATTCTGCATACTCACCGCTGTCAATCAATGTCTCTTCGCCAATATAGCTGGGATCTGTAACGACCACTGCTTTCGTGAAATCCAGGCCAGACTGATCAGAACGGGACGAATCCTTAAAGATATAACTGTGTTTATGGCGGATATGCGTTCGAAACGGAATAG
>CAZFPA010000167.1:0-3030 GCA_964520975.1 uncultured Selenomonadaceae bacterium
GATGGAGCTAGAGATACGGGGCTTTTTTCAACAAAGAGCGGAGAGCTTATAAGGGGTTGGGCGATAGCGGATTGTGAAAATATTCGTTTTGCAGTAAAATTAAATTTAGTTGTAAAATTACAATTCGAAAGGTTTAGAATATGATTAATTTATTGAATACAAAGGTTGAGCACAAGGCATTTGGCATGGGGACGATTCTCGAGCAGTCGGAAAAAATGATTACGGTCCAATTTGTTGATAAATCACGGTACTTTCAGTATCCGGAGGCGTTTGAAACATTTCTGGTCGCAGAAGATGATGGTGTTCGGGCGGAAATTCAAGCGGAGAGAAAGGCTGTAGAAGAAGCCGCTGCTGAGGCGAAGGCCGTAGCCGATGCTGCGTTGGAAAAAGCGCGTTTAGAACAGATGGAACAACAGGCAATGCTTGCTACACCAATAAAAGCGCGGGCGTATGTTCCCGTACAACGTAAGTCAGGACAACCGCAACCGTATCTTGTTTTTCAGGGCGCCACCTTTAGCGAAGAATATAATGGACAATTTATTTGGGCACCAAAGGCGAATAAGGATGGGCGGAAATGTCATCATTGGGATCGACTCATGGATGTTCGTGCCGGTGATGTGCTCTTTCACTGCGCTGACAGTTATATCCAAGCAATCAGTATAGCGCAGGGGCCCTGTGAGGATTGCCTACGCCCAAAATACAATGATAATAAGGCGGATCTAACGCAGTGGGAATTAGCTGGCAGAAAGGTTTCTTGCAGTTACATTAAGTTGGATAGGCCGTTGCAGCATAGTGCCTATAGAGATAAGATCATAGAATGTTGCCGCAACGTAAAATATGCTCCCTTTCGTAAGGATGGGCGCGGAAATACAGGCTATTTATTTGATCTCAATATAGATTTAGCCGTATTTTTCATGAAAAAGATTGTAGAAAGCAATCCGGAGATTCGTACACAAGAGCAGTTCGGTTGGTTGCTGGATTAAGCGAGGAGATGCAGGCGTGCAAAGAGCATATTATACAGAACAGGTAACTACATTTTTGGGCGAAGATCCAGATGCCATCTTTGGGAAAATCACCGGCAAGGATCAATTTGCAGCGGACGATTTACAAAAAAATGCGTGGAAAGCTGAAATTGAGATCCTGAAAAGAGAATTGTCTTCATTTGACACTGGGCATTTATTATTTGAGTACACAATTCCGCGCATAGGGCGCAGAATTGATAATGTGCTGCTTTATAATGGCCTGGTTTTTCTTTTGGAATTCAAAGTTGGTGAGGCGAATTATCCAGCACATGCTATCGAGCAGGTAACAGATTATGCGCTGGATTTAAGCTGCTTTCATCAGGAGAGCCATGATAAATTTTTAGTTCCTATTTTGATTTGTACGCGTGCTCCAGAAAAACAGCAGATGGTTTCATTGCTGCAGGAGAATATTTTGGAGGTATATTGCTGTAATGAGAAGGGGATCGGTGCATATATAAAACGGGTTTGCGCTAGGTATCAAAGAGCGCCTTTTTCGGCGGAGTCTTGGGTTAATTCCCTCTATATGCCGACGCCAACGATTATTGAGGCCGCGCAAGCTCTATATATGGGGCATAATGTAGCAGATATTTCAAGAAATGATGCAAGTGCCAAAAATTTGCAGCAAACAACGGCGGCGATCAATGAGATCATTGATTATAGCAAGGAACATAACAAAAAATCGATTTGCTTTATTACGGGAGTGCCCGGTGCTGGAAAAACACTGGCTGGGCTTAATATTGCCATTGAGCGACAAAAAGCCGATCAAAATGAGCATGCGGTGTTTCTCTCTGGCAATGGACCGCTGGTAGCTGTTTTGCAGGAGGCTTTAGCACGTGATGATGTGAGCAGAAACGGAACTAAAAAATCGGCTGCGCAGCGGAAGGCTCAGGAATTTATTCAAATCATACACCATTTTCGCGATGATGCTATAGCTGTTCCTACACCCCCAGCAGAAAGGGTTACTGTTTTTGATGAGGCGCAGCGGGCGTGGGATGAGCCAACGCTTACAGAGTTTATGAAGCAAAAAAAGGGCATCCTGAATTTTGATAAGTCGGAGCCGGAATTTTTGATTGATATTTTGAATCGTCATGTGGGCTGGGCTACGATCATTTGTTTGATTGGCGGTGGACAGGAAATTAATAAGGGCGAAGCTGCCGGACTCTTTGGCTGGTTTGATGCCTTGAAAAAGCACTATTCTGATTGGGATGTTTACATATCGAATAAAATTACTGATGCAGAATATGCTAGGGGCAAATCCTTTGCGGAAATATCACAGGGGATGCAATGTAAAATTGTTGAGGATTTGCATTTAGCTGTATCGTTACGATCCTTTCGGAGTGAAAACGTGGCGGCCTTTGTCAAAGCACTTCTGGATGTTGACAAAAGTACGGCCAAGGAGCTTTACCAGCAGATAAAAACTGTATATCCTATTTGTATGACACGGAGTTTGGAAACAGCAAAGCAATGGGTTCGCAATAAGGCGAAGGGATCACAGCGTTATGGTATGACGGCAAGTTCTGGTGCGAAACGACTCCGAAAATATGGGGTCTGGGTGCAAAACAAAATTGAAGCCAAAAATTGGTTTTTGAATGGCAAAACAGATGTGCGTTCCTCGTATTTTTTAGAGGAAACCGCTACAGAATTTGATATTCAGGGCCTTGAACTGGATTGGACTATTTTGTGCTGGGATGCAAATTTGCGATTCAGCAAGGATCATTTCGCATATTATAATTTTACGGGAACTAAATGGCAGAATGTGAATAAGGATGACAATGTACTATATCTCAAAAATGCCTATCGTGTATTATTGACTAGAGCTCGGCAGGGATTTATTATATTTTTGCCGACAGGGAGTTCTGCGGATGCTACGATGCAGCCCGCTTTCTATGATGGTGTATATCATTATTTAAGCGAGCTGGGCATAGAGGAAATTTGAGCACAAAGGAAGTATCTCCTGTGAACTCTGTTGCCAGCGCTGGCGGAGCCGGAAGCAGCGGGGACAGTGAGA
>CAZFPA010000168.1:0-3017 GCA_964520975.1 uncultured Selenomonadaceae bacterium
TTTCATTTACTAATGTCTGGTGTTTCTCCTCGAAACTATCCGATATATATTTCAGAAAGATCAGCCCCAGAATCACGCTCTTATAATCAGAAGGCTGGATATTCCCACGAAGCTTATCTGCCATCTCCCATAGTTTATCTTCAAAATCCAACTGCACTGCCATAGTTTATCGTCCTCCTGTCCTCATGGTACTATATTTTCCATAATTCGTAACTGCCCAATAACATAGTGTATTAAAAAAGCGCAGCCCATATTGTATACTCAAAGATACAAATATGGGCCGCGCTCTATATTTTATTTGCAGCGATTTATAACCTCCAGGCTCCAGGGCAGATATTTCTGCAATATCTCCGGCTGGCGTTGAAAAGGCTCATTCGGCAAATGCTCCAACAGATAGATCAGATATTTATATGGATCGATTTCATTTGCCTTGCAGGTCTCCATAAGACTGTATATTGCTGCGCTGGCGGTGGCTCCCTTGGGACTGCCGCTGAAAAGCCAGTTCTTCCGTCCAATGGTAAAGGGGCGGATGCTTCCTTCTGCTAAATTGTTGGAGATATTGCAGCGGCCATCCTGCAGGTAGGCTTCCAATCCTTTACGGTTTGCAGCAGCGTAGTTCATTGCCTGGAAGAGCTTGGATTTGGGCAGTACATTGCCTTTCTGTGTTTCAATCCACGACCAAAAAGCCTGCAAAAGCGGTTTTTCTCGCTGCAGACGTGCCTCCTGGCGCTTCTCTGGTAATAATTCAGCCAGTTCCTGTTCTATGGCAAACAGTTTATTGATTTGTCCGATGCCTTCTTTGGCAAGACTGCCGGAAAGGTCATCCACTCCCGGCGCAATGGCATCCACGAAATACCTTCGGGCATGCGCCCAGCAAAGGCATCGCGTGACATCCTGCACTTTTTCGTAGCCTGCATAGGCATCAGTATGCAGGAAGCCATGGAATCCCTCCAGATATTCTTTCGCACAGCTGCCACTCCGACTGGGCTGGTAGTCGAAAAGCCGGATCTTATGCAGCGGTTCATATTTGCCGCTGGTATAAAGCCACATGTAAGATTTCGTGGTATTCTTACGGCCTTTTTCGCCCAGTACCTGTACCGGTGTCTCATCCGCGTGCAGGCAGGTTTCCCGCAGGAGTTCATCCTTTAATAAATCTACTACCGGCAGCAGCCAGTCTCTCGCTGCAAGGATGATCCAGTTGGCCATGGTACCCCGACTCAGTTTCACACCAAGGGTCAGCCATTCCTTTTCCTGCCGGCTGAGCGGCACTGCGTAGAAGTATTTCTGCAGCATGATATGGGCAATACTGGATGCCGAAGCCATGGAATGCGCCAGAACCGGTTTAGGCAGGACAGGCTTTTCAATGGAAAAATGTTGTTCCTTCCGACAGGCGCGGCATTCAAAGGTTTCCTGATAGATGTCGATGACCTTAACTTTTGCTGGAATGAATTGCACTTCCGTACGGATGAGTTGTTCACCCATGGATACGAGTTCCGTACCGCAGCGTTTGCAGCTGCGTTCCTCCTGGGAAAGAGTGAATACCTTCTTCTCATGCGGCAGGTTCTCCAGCATTTCCCTGCGCTGCCCGGTCTGCTTTTTCCGCTTATGTTCCTGGACCGTCTGCAGTTCCGGTTCGGGGGCACTTTTCTTTGCTTCCTGTTCTGCTTCATCGAACAGATTGATCTGCCCATCGAATACGACCTTGGTTTTCTCGGACTTGCGGCCAAACAGATTCTTGCGCAAAAATGCATTCTGTTCCTTCAGCCGCTGGATCTCCGATGACAGATTCTTATTTTTCGCGGTAAGTGAGTCGATCTGATTCTGCATCGCAGTTTCTCGTAAATCTGTCATGGTATCCCTCCTCGTAAAAAGATGTATACCCAGTATAACAGAAAAAGACTCGAATTCCTAGAAAAAACTGGGAATCCGAGTCTTTTACATGCAATTTTTTACCTGTATCTTTTTGACCGCCTTGGGCTGGTCAAGGGAAAGCCCTTCGAGCAGCCAGCGGAATTCCTGTGGATTCAGCATCCGCAGGGCATCTGGAGTCGCCGGCCATTGAAAGCGGCCGTTTTCTAACCGTTTATACAGCAGAACAAAACCATCGCCTTCCCAAAACAGGGCCTTGATGCGGTCGTGCTTGCGGCCGCTGAACAAAAACAGGGCTGGCTGAAATGGATCCAGCTTGAATTTCTGCTGTACCAGTGCTGCTAAACCATCGATGGATTTACGCATATCCGTCTTTCCACAGGCCAGATAAATCTGGGATGCGGATAAAAAATCTCCTAACATAAGGGCTGTACCTGCGATAGAATCTGCAGTGTTCTCTGCAAAAGCTCAGGCGATGTACGCATATCCACATCGATTTGGAATGTACCATAATGCAGGGACAGCCTGTTTGCAGCAACAACAGGGGATTCTGTCGTAGACAATGGTGCAAAGGCTGGAACATTCTCCGTGTGTACGAACCGTTTTTCTCCATTAAGCTTCTTTCGCAACAGGCGGAGCCAATAGAAAAAAGCATGCTGGCTTAAATCCCGATCCGTACAGAATGCACGAATGGTCAAGCCGCTTTTACGCTGCTCAGCAATGATGCCAGCCCATTTTTTCAACCGATATTCACGTGTGGTTTCTTTGATCCCCAAAAACATCATACCTCCTCAAAGTTTTTCAACCGACTTGAAAAAGTGGGAAAACTTGAATTTGATAGTGCTATTATCTCACATGGGCCAGCAACGTACCATCCACTATGTTATTGAGCAGTTACCATACAAATGGCAAGAATACCGGTGGAACAGTGACTTATAATATCGCAGAATGGTAGTGGAAAGCCTCAGGCAAAGGATTCTATGTCCAATGCCTGAGGCTTTTTAAATATGCATTCATGTCGGAGAATATTTTGCAGACAAAAAGAAAATGCAGACAAAATGCAGACAAATCGGCAAATAAAATAAGCCTACCCCTTATATTACAAGGGATAGGCTTATTTTATGATATATCATTCTCTGATATTATGC
>CAZFPA010000169.1:0-2963 GCA_964520975.1 uncultured Selenomonadaceae bacterium
TGAAAAAAATTTTGAAGTCTTTTTATTTTTGGATGGGAAAAGCGCGCGCCAATAGCGTCAAGCGCGGTTTATAAGAAAAAATAGCATCACGACGGGGTGGAAAATATTTGAATTGCTGAGCAAAACTATTTATAATGAAACCAGCAGACAGTTTTCAGGGAGGTTTTTATGAGATTTTGCTTGAATCATTTTTTATCGGCAGTGTCTTTTGTGCTGGATTACGCTGAACATGATGTGTTTGGCGTGCCTTTGAATCATGGCAAGCGCGTTGCTTATATTGCCTGGCGCATAGGGCAGCGGATTGGTTTGGGCGACGATGATATTTTTGATTTGGTTTCGCTGGCCATCCTGCATGATATTGGGCTGAGCAAATATATTGGCAATAAAGAGCGGATTGCGGATTTTGCGAACTATGAGGTCATTCAGGGCCATTGCGTCATTGGTGAGCAAAGTATTAAAAAATACCCGTTTCTGAAGAAGGAACAGAATATTATTTTGTATCATCATGAGCATTTGGATGGCAGCGGTTTCTTTCATATTTCCGGACAAGATTTGCCGCTGAAAGCACAGATTATCAGCTTCGCTGACTATATTGACACGCACTTTCAGGCGGATAAATTTTATGGCGCTTATGCCGACAGAGCGAGACAACGAATCTTGTCTATGCGGGAAAGGCAATACGCCGCGCCCCTTTGCGACGCATTTTTGGAGCTGAGCCGGCGGCCTTGTTATCGCTTGGACCAGCGCCCGGAAAATATTTATAGGTGCTTGCATCGCGGTATTCCGGAAAGAACCGTGGATATGTCTTATGATGATCTGATCTGGATCACGGAAATCATGTCGGATATTATCGATGCCAAATCTCGTTTCACCTGGCGTCATTCAAAAGGCCTGGCGGAAAAAGCCGGGACAATGGCCGGGTTTTATGAATATGACAGCGTACAGCATACTAAATTGGTGATTGCCGCTAATCTGCATGATTTGGGAAAGCTGCTCATTCCCAATCGTATTTTGGAAGCCAATCGGGCTTTGACAGAGGATGAGTTTGCGCTGATTCAGTCGCATACCTATTATACGCGGCAGGTTTTGTCACAAATTGATGGGTTTGAGGATATTACGGAATGGGCGTCCAATCATCATGAAAAGCTTGATGGCAGCGGCTATCCTTATGGTAAGACGGCGGCGCAGCTGGATTTCAATTCCCGTTTGATGGGCTGTCTGGATATTTATCAGGCCTTGACCGAGGACCGCCCCTATCGTGAAGGCATGCCGCATGCGAAAGCCGTGGGGATTATGCGGGATCTGGCTGTCAGCGGACGCATTGATGCCAATATTGTTCGCGATGTGCAGTCTGTTTTTGGCGGATAATTTTGTCTAATAATTTAAACTTCCCACACTAAAAACCAATATAGTTCCTTGAAAGCTGTATATCTCAGAAGATAAAAAAGGCGTAAAGCCTCAAAACTTGGTACAATAGAAGTGCTAACAAACCATCCACCAAGGAGGCTTACGCCATGTCTATTGTATCATTGAATTCTGTTGATGAAAAGAACGTCTCACATGCTATTACCAATTTTATTTCGAATTTCAGGATTGTCAGCCTTTTGCGGAAGTGCGGTGCTGCAAAACTAAAAGGTACGCCGTCTCTTCTCCTTTTTACGTACATTCTGACCAATGCTTTTCGTGCGGGCAGTTTCTACATGCAGAATCAGATGGGAACCTTCCAGGAATCCTTTTCGAAAAACACGTACTACCGTTTCCTTATGAATCCGCATGCAAACTGGCTCCGCTTCACAACACTGCTATCCCAAAAGATTATCAATGGACATCTGCGGTCACTAACTTCTGAAAATCGTGCAGACTGTTTTGTCATCGATGACTCCCTATACGAACGTTCCGGTTTTAAGCGTACAGAACTGGCTTCAAAAGTATTCGACCATGTATCCATGCGATACAAAAAAGGCTTTCGGCTTCTGACACTCGGCTGGACGGATGGTTCTACCTTCTTGCCAGTCAATTTTTCACTACTTTCTTCAGCAAAAGACCAGAATGTCCTTGGTCCAATGGTTAAGACTGACCATCGGTCTATTGCTGGAAAGCGTCGGATCATGGCTCGTAAGAAAGGTACTCACGTCATGATCTCATTGCTCAAAACGGCTTTGAAAGCTGGTCATCGTGCCAGGTATGTCCTGTTCGACAGTTGGTTTGCCAATCCACATCAGATTCTGGAAATCAACGATATGAGTATGAATGTCATTGCCATAATCAAACGCAGTTCAAAGATACAATATCTCTTCAATGGTGAGCGTTCAAATATCAAGTCCATCTATGCAGCTTGTAAGAAACGCCGTGGCAGATCAAGATATCTTCTATCTGTTCCTGTAAAAGTAGGACAGAACCGCAATGACGAACATATTATCAATGCCCGGATTGTCTGCGTACGTAACCGTAACAATCGTAAGGATTGGATTGCACTGATTTGCACGGACATGCATCTGAGTGAGGAAGAAATTATCCGGATTTACGGTAAGCGTTGGGATATTGAGATTTTCTTCAAGACCTGCAAGAGCAACTTATTGCTTCGTAAAGAATATCACGGCCTTTCCTATGATGGCCTTACAGCACATGTTGCATTGGTCTTTACTCGCTATATGCTGCTCGCGGTCTCAAAACGAAACAGTGAAGACGACCGGACGCTTGGTGAACTCTTTTATCTAATGGTATCAGAAATCGCTGATACCACCTTTCATACCTCTATGATGATTCTTGTTGAGGCAATGCTGTCTACAGTCCGGGAAATATTTCAAATAACTGATCAACAGATTGAAAAGTTCTATACAAATTTTATGAACAAACTGCCACTATCGATGTACCACCTTTTACAGGCAAGTTGATATATTTTATCCTTTGAGATATACGGTTTTCAAAATGTGGTTAGCATTTTAGGTATGGGAAGTTTAAGT
>CAZFPA010000170.1:0-2947 GCA_964520975.1 uncultured Selenomonadaceae bacterium
TGTGAACAGGAGAACACCATCCCCTATCAGCATGCACAGTTTAATGAGAAATACCGTAAGCGCTAAATAATTAGGCGGATTCCGCTGACCCTTCAATAACTCGATAATGGATTTGACACATAAACCACATTTTAGTGTGACATTTTAAACCATTGCACTACACTTTGGTGTCACACAGAAAGGAATTCTCTATGTCAGATCCTAATAATCGCCGCAGTCCCGAAGAATGGTATTCACTTATCATGGAATGTCGCCAAAGCGGTATGACTGATCGCCAATGGTGCCTGGCAAACGACATCAACCATGATTCATTCAATTCAGCTATCAAGCGTCTGAAGAAATGCTCTTATGCTATTCCTTCTCATCAGACACATGATATACATGACCTGACCCTATCCAGACAGGATGTGGTACAGGTTGGCATAATACCTGATGCCCGGCCGTCCGAAGTATCCATTTCGAAGCCGGTACTGCACATTGACAATTCACATATGATAGAGATCACTGTCGGTGACATTCATATCTCTCTTTGCAACGGAGCTGATCCTGTTTTGGTATCAACTGCTTTGTCTGCAATAAGGGCATTCACATGATCGGCGATATTACAGCTGCAGATGAGATATACATTGTCTGTGGCTATACCGATATGCGTAAGTCTATTGACGGGCTCTGCGCCATTGTCCAGGACAAGCTTCACATGGACCCAAGGTCCTGCGCTTTATTTCTGTTCTGTGGACGAAGGGCTGACAGACTCAAGATCCTCATGTGGGAACCTGATGGATTTGTTCTTCTCTATAAACGCCTGTCTGTATCTCAGGGAAGATATCGATGGCCACGAAATAAGGATGAAGTCCGTAACCTCACCTGGCAAGAGTTTGACTGGCTTCTTTCAGGCATCGATATTGAGCAGCCTAAGGCCATCAGAGCATCGTGAAATCCCACATCCTCCATTTGTACATCTTTTCTGAAAGCCGCTTAAACAGGCTGTCAGAAGGCTACTTTTTTTCAATTTAGGCGTTTTGCCAATATTAATCCGACTGTAGACCTGATAAAATCTATATATCAGGTACAGGAGGCGACAGATGCCCAGAGATTCCAGGGACCAGCAGCTAATTGAGCTGAAGGATACCATCAAAGAACTGAATATCACCATAAGGAATCTTAATGCTTCCGTTGAAGATGCCAAAAAGCGTGAGAATGAGTACATCCAGAAAGAACAGGTCCTTCAGGAGCAAATCGATTATCTTACTAAGAAGCTGTTTGGCAATTCCAGTGAAAAACGCTCAGATGATACCGAAGGCCAGCTGAGTCTTTTCAATGAGGCAGAAGCAGAAAAGACAAAACCCGATCCGGCTGAAGAAGAATTCGTCACAGTCGAAAAGCATACCCGCAAGAAGAAAGCCACTATGGCAGAAAAATTTGCCAGCCTTCCTGTGCAGAAGGCCTATATTGATGTGCCGGAAGATCAGCGCATCTGCAGCATCTGTGGTTCTCAGCTTGAAAAGATAGGCGAAGAATTCATCCGCAGGGAAATTGAAATAGTAAAACCCAGTGTAAAGATCATCGAGTATTACAGCATCAACTACGGCTGCCCTAAATGCAAGGTGAGCGCAGAACGTCCAGTAATAATCAGGGGACGTGACGGTAACTTCCATATGCTCCACGGAATGGCTTCGGCCGGTACAGTCGCATGGGTCATGTATCAGAAGTATGTCAATTCTCTTCCTCTTTACCGCCAGGAGAACGATTTCAAGCGTATGTACGGGCTTGATATTCCAAGAGGAACAATTGCCAACTGGATTATAAGCAATGCGGAAGATTTCTTCACACCGCTTTGCAACTACCTCCAGAAAAAACTTGTCTCCGGAAAATATGCAATGGCAGATGAGACGCCTGTCCAGGTCCTTAAGGAACCTGAAAGAAGGCCCCAGACGAAATCGTATATGTGGGTCTTCCGCACAGGGGAGTTTGATAAGGAGCATATTGTTCTGTTCCATTACTCCACAACCCGGGCAGGAGAAACAGCCAGGGATTTCCTGGATGGTTTCCATGGATACCTGATGACTGACGGATATGGTGGATACAACAAGCTTAAGGACTGTACAAGAACATCCTGCTGGGCTCACGTGAGGCGGTATCTTGTCGATGCAATTCCCAAGGGCAAAGAGTATGACCATACGCAACCTGCAGTTCAGGGGCTTGTGTATATCGATAAGCTCTTCGACATGGAAAAGAAGATCCATTCCAGACAGGGCGTTACTTTTGATGCCATCAAAGAATATCGGCTTGAAAAAGAGTTTTCTGTCCTTAAAGGATTCTGGAACTGGCTGGATGCCCAGACTGCAATCAAGGGTTCTCGTCTTGATAAGGCTCTCATATATATCAGGAACAGGAAGCAATACCTTGAGACCTATCTCAAAGATGGCGGCTGTAGTTTTAATAACAACACATCAGAACGAAGCTGCAAGGCATTTGTAACAGGCCGCAAGAACTGGATGTTCTCTGATACTCAGAATGGAGCCAATGCCAGTGCCCTGACTTACTCAATAGTTGAAACCGCCAAAGCCAACGGCATAGACATTTATTTCTACCTGAAGTACCTGCTGCTGAAAACTCCAACAGCATCCGCCAGCGACGAGGATCTTGAAAAGTTATGTCCCTGGAATCCGGAATGCAGAGAAGGCGTTGATGAGTTATACCGCCAACATCAGGATGCTATATTCAATGCCATGTAATCTGAATCATATGTGAATTGTCAAGGTGCTCCAGCCTCAAATGAGGCTGGGGTATATTTTATTTAAAAGCATAATGCTTAATACCCAATAACTATTACAGCGGTGAAGCGCCACCGCCCCAAAATTTAGCGCTTACGTTGTATGCAGCAGCAATTGAGGCGGTAAAGCGCGTATATATCCGGAAAAACGGGGAATGGCTGTAAAGCAGATAT
>CAZFPA010000171.1:0-2939 GCA_964520975.1 uncultured Selenomonadaceae bacterium
CGCTCTTCATCGTATGAAATTCGTCGCCATCCAGGGCTCACGTGCCGGATGCGGGAGCGTTCCTGCCGCTATCGTCTTCAGCATCCAGGCCATGTTATTGCCCAGTGTGCGCATGGTCTGCAGCCCCTCCAGATCCTGCCGGACATCCTCCGGCGTATAGCCATGCACAGAATTCCAATACTGCGAAGTGACAATCGGCATCTGATTGATAGAAAAATATTTATTGAGCCGGTCAAAAGACGCACTCGCACCACCTCGCCGGCAGCTCACAACAGCTGCCGCGGGCTTGTTCGTCAGAACAGACCCCTTGGAAAAGAACACCCGATCCAGCAGGGCACATAGCGAGCCGTTTGGTCCGGCATAATAGACAGGGCTGCCAATGATAATGCCATCGGCCCCCTCAGCCTTTTCCACTACCTGCTGATACACCTCATCCTGAAATACACAATGCCCAAGCTTCCGGCACTGATAGCAGCCGATGCACCCCTGTAAAGGCTTCATGCCAATATGGAAGATTTCCGTCGTGACGCCATTATTTTCCAAAGTCGCCGCGGCTTCCGACAACGCTGTGTAGACACACCCCTTTTCATGCGGGCTGCCATTGATCAAAAGAACCTTCATGCCAACATCTCCTCGTATAGAATCTGACTCTGTATACTACCATTTTGCCTTTCTTACCGAAGAGAAGTCAATGTAATTTTCAAAAGAGTTTTTATTGCCATCCAAATTCTACTATGCAATGCCCTCTCTATACAAAAAACTCCCTCCCGTACAGCAAACGGAATCTGCTGCCAGGAGAGAGTCGCAAAAATTATTTACCGATAGACATCACGGTTCTGCACAAACAGATTTTCATCTGCTCGATCTCATTTCAGTTCCGGCCAGTATCCTTTATTAGCCTCAATCAGATCATCGAGGATCAGCTTGGCAACCCGGCTGCTGGGAACTGTCTTCGACAGGGTCAATGCCTGCCACAGCTTAAGATAAGAACCTGTAATCCAGGCCTCTACCGTCAGCTTTTCCACCGATACCTGCTGTTCCATCATACCCTTCTGGAACTGCGGGATTCTGCCAACGACCAACGGTTCCGGCCCCTCATTGCCAACAATACAGGGAATCTCCACCATAGCCGTTGGATCAAAATTATCAATAGCCCCCTGATTTTCCACAATGAGAAGCATCCGGGCTTTATTATTGAACGCAATCGCCGTAGCTAAATCAACGATATAGGAAGCATGCGCATCCACTTCGATAGTGGTATCCCTGGCATGCCCCTGGGCAACGATGCGGCGGCATTCGCCAAAGACTGTCTTTTCCCGCCCTTCAATGACCTCGTTCGCCCGCGTATGTTCCGGATTGGAATGCTTGACGACTTCATCCTGGCACAGATAATACTTCAAATACGTATTGGGCAGTGTATCCGGATCCAGCGGCGCAATTTCTTTCGCCATCTCAAAGGTCACAACCCAGCTCGGATCAACATGCTGCACACCAGCATCACCATGCAGATACTGCATGTTATAGCCATGCTTATAGACATACTCCTTGATTTTCGGCATAAGATCATTGCCGTCCTTATCACGGATACTCGTCCACCAGCCAAAATGATTCAGACCAAAATATTTGAACTCCAGTTCATGCAACGAATCAAATCCGGCAATCTGTGCCATCTTGCCTTCAATATCAATAGGCATGTCGCAGATATTCAAAATCTTGGAATCCGGGCACAGCCGGCGGGTAGCCTCAGCTACAATTGCTGCCGGGTTGGAATAGTTGAGCATCCAGGCATTCGGCGAATATTTCTCCATGTACCGGACAATCTCCAGTATTCCGCCAATCGAACGCATGCCATAGGCAATGCCGCCCGGCCCACAGGTTTCCTGCCCCAGGACACCATATTTCAACGGAATTTTTTCGTCCTTCTCCCGCATCGCATACTTGCCGACACGGATATGCGCCATGACAAAGTCAACATCCGTAAACGCTTCCTCGGGATCCGTCGTGGCAACAAACTCGATTTCCGGCGCACGTTCCTTCAGAACAATCGCCATGGCATCTGCTATAACAGCCTGCCGTTTCGCATCATTATCATAAAATTTCAGCTTGCGGAGTGGAAACCGCTCCTGATGCTCCAACAGCATGAGAACGATACCTGGCGTAAAGGTGCTGCCGCCACCAGCGACAACCACGGAAAATTTTTTATCTTTCATATCAAACTACCTCCTATGGTTACTCTTCAATCAACATACGTGCCTGATTCTCACCCAGCTCAACCGTAAGGCTGTTGCCGGCTACGACGGTATGATAATCCGTATCCAGCGCATCCACAAAGCTGGTTCCGTCTGCAAAAGGTCCTGCTGGCAGAACTTCCTGTACCGCTTTACCACGGTTCAACGCCACAACAGCACCATCATTGCCACTGGTACGGGCGAAGGCATAAATGTCTCCCGCTGCTTTCAATGTGGCTATATCGCCATGAGCAAACAACTGCTTGTGGCTATTGCGTACGCCAATGACCTGACGATAATACTCGATGAGATCCTTATCCTCCCGTCCCCATGGATAGGTACGACGGCAATCCGGATCCGCACTGCCATACTGGCCGGCCTCATCTCCATAATAAATGGTTGGCATCCCCGGATACCCCATGAGGAACGCTGCTGCCAGTTTCAGCCGGGCCTTGCCCAAGGCGTATTTGAAATCCTGCCGGGCAGCCTGCGCCACGTTATCCTTACCACCGCCAAATTTATAGATAGCCCGCATGGTGTCATGGGAATCCACAATATTCATCAGATCATACAATGCTTCCTTCGGATAGTTCTGCCGAAGCACCTTCAGTTCATCATCCGCCGCCTGCGCATCGCCCCGGTTCAGGAAAAGATCCCCTAGCGCAAACGAAAGTTTATAGTTCATTACGGAATCGAACTGATCCCCGGTAA
>CAZFPA010000172.1:0-2936 GCA_964520975.1 uncultured Selenomonadaceae bacterium
CTCATTTAATAAGGAGTACACAAATGAAAACGAGAAAATAAAGCAAGAAAACATCATAAAAGAGATAAATTCTTCTTACAACAAATATGTTAAAACTAATAAAGAAGCAAAGCTTTATACATTAGATAATAATAAATATGAAGAAATTGGCACAATATCAGCTGATGTAGAATTAGAATTAAATGAAAAGAAAGATGATTCGACACGAACCCGCGGGTATCGCAGGCGCACCGGAACCTATTGAACCGGTAGTTTTACCGAATATGGACCATGGAAAACCAAACCCACTATGCAAAATGGCATGTGGTGACCGTGTATTGAAAAGCAGAGCCAGACGGCCTGCATTTGAGACGGTGATTGATATTTTTCTGGAGAAACAGGAATGAGAATACAGGAGAGGGGGAGTGATGCTGTACAGAGTATGAAAATGAACTGAATATTCTACCGAAATTTGAGATGATATAAGGAGCTTGAAGTGTACCCCATGTCAAGTACAAAATTTGCTTAGTGGTAGTTCGTCCGCGACGAGCTGTGATATACTGCCTTCGCTTTGCCGGTGACGAGGATAGGGCAACGTGGAGGCACGACCCGAGCGCGTCACCGGATTTGTGGGAGGGCGGCGAGAAGTATCTCGTCGCTTTTTCTTGCGCCGCTGCGCGCTGCCCTCCTGGAAACCAAAGCGATAAACCTCGGGGGACCGGGGGCAGCGCCACCGGTGTCAGTCCTTCGTGTACGTTGGTAACGGGTAGATGCCGGTCACCAGATACTCGTAGTATTCCTTAGGCGAGAGCTTGAGCAAATCCCACTGGTAGCGGTCTTTGTTGTAGTAGTCCAGCCAATCCTCAACCACCGCCTTGACCTCTGCAAACGTTTCACAGGCCGCGATCTTTTCGCTGATTTCGTCCTTCATGTGACCGAAGAAGCTCTCCTGCGGAGCATTGTCCCAGCAGTTTCCCTTCCGGGACATGGACTGGACGAACTCGTTGTCCTTGAGCTTCTCTATGAAGGCTCTGCTTGTGTAATGGCATCCCTGGTCGCTGTGAACGATTGTCGTGTTATCCAGTGTGCTGCCATGTTCTTCCACGAGGAGATCGACCGTTTCAAGAACGAATTCCACATGCAGATCTTCGCTCAACTCGTCTGCCAGCGCCTCGTGCGTAAAGGCATCAAGGATGGTCGAGAGATAGCATTTACCGTTCTTGTAGAATAGGTAGGTAATATCCGTCAGCAGATTTTTCCTGACCCCTCGAGCTTTGAATTGCCGGTCAACGAGGTTCGGCGCGATTGTGTTCGTCTTCATAGCCCTTGCCATCTGGCGGTAAGGATTCGCTTTGCGGATTGGACATATCAGACCGAACTTGCCCATCAGGCGGCGGATCTTCTTGACGTTCATGCGAATCCCGATGTGCAAAAGACGCATGTGAATCGACCGTGCGCCCTTTGCGTATCCCCGGAATCGATACGCTTCCAAAACAAGCTCGAAATCCCGCTGATCCGCGTCATCCCGTTCTATCCGAAACGATGCCGATTCCAACCACCCATAGTATCCAGACCGCGAGACGCCAGCAATCTGGCACAGAAGCGTGATGCTCAGAAGGTTGTTGTCGCTCTGTAGGGCTTTACAGATCAGGCCATATTTCACTTGCGCCGGTGCTTGGATTCCCATAGCCTCTGCGCCTCCAAATCTGCCTGCCGTGTTTTTTTTAGAAATTCCACCTCCTGCTCCAAATAGCTAATCTTGTTTTCCATGTAGGACATCCGGCCCACCATGCTATCTGGTTTGGCTCCCTTGTTTACCCCGCGATGCTTCGTTTTCCGCAGGTTGGAGAACCCTTCTTCACGGTCGGCATAATGTTGAATCTTCTCACGAAATCCGTTAATTCTCGTGCTGCCTAAGATCGCAGGTTGAATCCCATGTTCCTCGAAGATCGCCACCATGCGTTCTCCTCGTAAGAGATCTTGATACGCCTTTTCTTTGAACGCGGGTGTGAAGATCACGCATTTCTCGGTTACGCTCTCTACGTAGGGGCTTGCTCCCAAGATGAGCTGGTCGTTTTTGCTGAATAGCTTCTTGCTCATGGTACCCACCTCTCCGACCTGACACGATGGGCACATTCTACCACTTCTTCTGCCCGTATAACGTCCGCTGCCCGGGGTTTTGCGACTTCTTTACCGTCCGTATACCGGGGACGTCGGCTTAAATGCCACTCTTTCCCGTGTCCGTTTTACGGGGTACAGTTTAAAAAGCTATTGTATGCGAGTTGAAACGTATAAAGTTGGCGAGTGCTATTTAAGTATTGGCTTGCTGAAATGAGCATAGGTGTCAACAAGAGTATTTGCGAACCTTCAAGTCCTTCATTCTCTCATTATAAGAAAAAATGTATTTGCTGCGAGAAGAGTGGCAAAGTAATGAACAAAGAACATCTGCTTACCAATGCCATTCGGCATGAGCGCCGTTTTTCAGGAACACGGGGATGCGGTCGATGGGCGTATCCACGGTAACGGTTTGCCCGCCAACCAGGGTTTCGCGCTCGCCAAGCATGGTCCAGCGCGCGCCGGCGGGCAGATATACCTTGCGCGCTGTCATGCCGGGATACAGCACGGGGGCAACCAGCACATCGCTGCCAAACATATACTGATCTTTCGTATCCCAGCAAGAGTCCTCCGGAAACTCATAAAACATGGGCCGGATCAGTGGCGCGCCGGTCTTGTGCGCGGTAAGCATTAAGGCGCGGAGATAATCGCGCATGGATTCGCGCAGGAGGATGGCGCTCGTCATCCATTTCTCTACGTCTTCCCCGTAACTCCAGATTTCATTGGGCGCGCCTTCTTCCAGGATGCGCTCCCCCGATTGTTTTGTGTGGCTGGTCTGGGGTAAACGAAAGCCGTGCAGCCGCATCACAGGGCAGAATACGCCCCATTGAAACCAGCGGGTG
>CAZFPA010000173.1:0-2905 GCA_964520975.1 uncultured Selenomonadaceae bacterium
CCTGTGAACTCTGTTGCCAGCGCTGGCGGAGCCGGAAGCAGCGGGGACAGTGAGATGAGAGGGCGGCGCATGTTGTGCACATGATAAGGGCCGCAGTATTGCTATGTCGGCGCAGCGGGAGGGAGACCGTCATGGACCGGAGCATTTTTGAACAGGAAAAATATCAGGTTAGTGTTTTTAAAATGTCAGCGACCGCTTGTCCTTGTGTGTATTGCATGGTGGATGCGGATTCGGTCCAGGCGTTGGCGGAGCAATTGTCGGGACAGAAGCTGGTTTTGGTCACGGTCAGTGGAATGGACTGGGAAAAGGATCTTTCACCCTGGCCGGCACCACGAGCTTTTCGCGGTGGAAAAGATTTTGGCGGTGGGGCGGATGATTATCTGAATCTGTTTTTACAGAAAATCCTGCCGTGTGTCGAAGGACAGCTCGCCTTTTCTCCTGCCTATCGGGCGGTTGCCGGGTATTCTTTGGCCGGGCTGTGGGCGCTGTATGCGGCTTATCGAACGAAATGCTTTCAACGGCTTGCCTGTGTATCGGGTTCTTTGTGGTATGATGGTTTTCTGGATTTCATGCGCCGGCATTCAAACGAGTGCGCTGCCGACAGGGTATATTTTTCGTTGGGTGATCGGGAGAAAGTGACGAAGAATCAGCGTATGGCAGTGGTGGAAGAGCAAATGAGAAAGGCTGCTGATCTGCTGAGCCATGAGGGAATCAATACTGTTTTTGAGCAAAATCCCGGAGGCCATTTTCAAGAGCCGGTTGAACGGTTGAGCAAGGGAATCCGCTGGATATTGGAAGACTGATTTTTGCACCTGCTCCATCAACCGTTGCTTTTCCCTATAGGGGAATTGATAAAAATACAGGGGGTATATTATGCTATTGTTTTCAACACTGCTTTCCATCAATGATACGATGCAGAAGGATGATTTCATTGCCCTGGTGATAACATGGAATAAAGAAAGTCCACATAAAGAAAATGTCATTCCAGGTATCGAATGGAATGGCGAACGCAATGTAAAATATGGCAATCGGGATGTATGGCTGCAGATTGAAGAGCATAGGAACAGGAATATTATTGCTGTCCGGTATGAAAAAACGGAAGCGGATGGTGTAGTATGGGATACGGATTATGTAATGAATTTTGATGAAATGAAATTATCCATCCGACTGGACCGAAGCTATTTGGAGGAAGCGTTAGTTATTAATCCGGCATTCTCTACGCCGCATTTTATCACCTTGCTGATTGAAGGGGGCTATCTTAAGCCGGATGGCGGGCAGCCTATCGCTAGAACGCCTGTGCTTATCGATGACAGCAATATTGGCATCCTTGCTGATGTCATCAATGGACAGTGTACCTATCATTTGCCGGTGGTATACATATCAAAGACCTGTCAGGATGAATGGCCGGTTCAGATCAACAGGCTGGCGAGCATGCTGAAAGGGGTGGCCCATGTTTTTGTAGAAAAGCACCAGGACATGGATGAGGAACTATGCAGATTATGCAATGACCATAATGAATATAATGGTGCGGTGGGCGTATATTTTCCGAATAAGGCATATGGGCACAAAAAGTTTTTGCACCATTCCTACAGTGGCAGTGATGCGGTTATGATGGAGAAGATCATAAGGACTGTGATACAATATAGTAATTCGCAAAATATAGATGCACTTTATACCTGGGGCGGTGTGAATAATTCTATTTTACGGGATAGGTACAGCCGGCAGCAGGAAGAACTCCGCGCTGCTGAAACGGCGCGCCAACAAACGGAAAATGAGACGGATGCGCTTATCCAGTCGGTGGATGATGAAATTGCAACGCTGAAAAAACAGCTGGAAAAACTGACTAGAGAAAATGATGCCTTGTTATATGAAAACCAAGGAATCAGAACGAAATTGGATCGTATAAGTGCGCTTCCCGTGTTATATTTTGGCGGCGAGGATGAGTTCTTTCCCGGCGAAATAAAAGATATGCTGCTCAAGGCGTTGCGGGATGCTCTGCAGAAAACAGAACCGCATACACGGCGTGCAGATGTTTTGGGTGACATCATCAACAGCAATGGCGGATATCAGGGAATAGCTGAAAAAAAGGCAAAGCAGCTGAAGGATGCCATGAAAGGATATAAGAATCTTTCCAGTACGATGCGGCAATTGTTGCTCAATATGGGATTTGAAATTACCGATGACGGAAAGCATTATAAATTGAAATACTATGGTGATGGACGGTACTGGATTCCCTTGGCAAAAACGCCGAGTGACAATCGGTCGGGAATGAATGTTGCAATGACGATCATAAAAAACATGTTATAATGTCATTGTTCAACGAGGCGGGAGATATCAATCTGCCACCGGTTTTCGTTTGTTCCCCCAGCCTCGGAGGGGGGATATCTTGTTTCACGTTATAGGGAGATGGCTGTTATGGCAACATGTGAGGAATATATTGTCCGGGGAAATCTGATTTATACGGAGTCCATGGAGAAGTTTTCGGCTTTATCCGATGGCGGCATGGTCGTCAGGGACGGCCGGATTCAGTCTGCAGGGCCTTATGGTGAGGTGGCGGATCGTGGTCTTCCGGTGCTGGATTATCGGGATAAGCTCATCATTCCCGGCTTTGTGGATCTGCATGTGCATGCAGCACAATATCATCAGATCGGCATGGGCATGGATGAGACCCTGATCCGTTGGCTGGAAAAATATACTTTTGCGGAGGAAGAGCGCTTTGCGGATCCGGAGCGGGCGGCGGTGCTCTACGCGGATTTTATCCGTGAATTAGTTTATAGCGGGACGACCAGAGCGGCAGTTTTTGCAACGACACATCCGGTGGCAACGGATATCCTGTGTCGGCTGTTAAAAAAGGCGGGAGTAGGAGCTTTTGTCGGCAAGGTGAATATGGATGCGAATGCTCCGG
>CAZFPA010000174.1:0-2885 GCA_964520975.1 uncultured Selenomonadaceae bacterium
GGTCCAGTTATTTCGTGTACGATGTACTAGACATATTTTCTTAACCAAATATTCATCCTGTCGTAACACAAGGAAAGCAAAAACCGTCTATACTCATAACCAGTACAGCATTTACGAAATACCTGCGTATCTCGTGTACGCTGTACCAGGGAGATCTTCCAAAAGCCTCCCGAGCAAAAGCCCCTTGTTTTTCAGGCCAGGCCGCCTGCCGTAGAGGCGGCAGGGCCGTGCCTATTCCTCAGCCAGCAGTGCCTTCGCGGTGAACTGGTCTGTAATGAATACATTCGCATAGTGTCCCTGCAAAGCGGCCCGGATGCTTCTGAGCTTTGCCTCACCGCCTGCGAGCAGGATGCTGTGCTCCTTGCTGCGCAGATCCTTGAGCTTGATGCCAACCGTACGGTCATCGAGCTCCCGGTTGCAGATCTTGCCATTTTCATCAAAGAAACGCGAGCAGATATCACCGACCGCCGTGCGCTGGATACGATCCTTTTCCTCGGCGTCCGTATAGCCAAGGCGGAAGAAGAGCGCGTTCGGCCGTACGGTTCCCACGCTGAACAGCGCGATATTCGCATGACGGCCAAGCTCCAGCACCCGCTTGATATGGCGATCCTGATCGACCATGTCCTTGACCTCTTTCGTGCCAAAGATAACCGGCAGCGGCAGATACTGCGCGATGGTGGAATAATTCGTCGCGAAACGCTCAAGGATGTCCTTGGCATAGCTTTCCCATTTGGAATGGGTAACGCCGCCCTCAAGCTGAACGATCTGGGAGCCCTTGAGGCTGCGTGGTATCAGGGAACAGGCCATATTATAAAGCGTCGTGCCCCAGCCTACGCCAATGATATCCCCATCTCTGACAATGCTGTCCAGGTACTCCGCCGCCTTGAGGCCGATATATTTCTTGATTTCCTGCTCATCATTGAGTGTTGATGATGCAATACGCGCTTCACTTAAATGGAAGCGTTCCACCAGCAGCTGCTCCATATGACTCATATCCTCAACCGGATCAAAGATCTGTATCTTCACATAGCCTTTTTCTTTTGCATACTGCAGCAGACGTGACACCGATGGCCTGGATATGCCAAGTTCCTCCGCAATTTTCTGCTGGCTGTACTCTGAACGGTAATACAGCTTTGCCACATTGATGGACAGCCTGTCCTTGTCATGGTCCATATTGATCACCTATTTCTTCTAATTTGTCACAAATTTATTACACAGGTTCATTACAAAACAAATTACTACATATGTTCATTATCTCCTTTACAAAAGTAAAATGCAAGCCTTTAATGAAATAATTTTGAAAATTTATATATCTCTTTCTGGCAGGTGCAGGAGTGCCCCTGGTGTCCAAAACAGATGATTAAATCATCTATAAGCCTATAGTCCTTCCGTTTTTTCTTTCTCTTTTGTAGGATTTTTTAGAAGCGTCTGTAGGCTTATTTTGTATTTTTTCTTATAGGTGACATCATATTATATATTGTTGCCGCTTCTTTGAAAAAAATTTATTTTTGACCATGATTTCATGTAATTCACGAAAAACGTTGATTTTAAAGGATTCATCAGTATTGAATTTTCTGATAAAAATTAAAAAACCAGGATGAACAAGAAAAAAAGCGAATTGTCTTATTGACAACTTCGGGCAGAAAACTTATACTGATTTCATGATATTAGATATTTAGAAATTTTCTAAAAAACAGGAGGTATTACTTATGTCTTTCAAAAGATCTTGGAAAAAACGTGCACTGGCAGCTGGCCTTATGGCAGCGGTGGTAGGATTTGGTTCGCAGACGTTCATTGCGCCGCAGCAGGCGGAAGCCAAAGCCGATTTCTCCAACGTATTCGATTATGAACCGCACCGCGGCGGCCGTGATGCCCGCCCGGAAAATACGCTTTACTCCTATGCTTATGCAATCGAGCACGGCGCAACTTCCATTGAGTGCGATATGCAGCTCACGAAGGACGGCCAGATCGTCATGAGCCATAACCCGATCCTGAACCATGACATCACCCGTGATGAGAAGGGCAACTACGTCGAGGCCGGCAAGTACGATATCCGCAAGATGACCGTATCGGAAATCAAGAAATTTGATGTCGGCGTAATGAATCCGGCTACCGACTACTATAAAATCCATGGCTCCAGCCAGGTAACGCATGACACTAAGATTCCGACGCTGGAAGAACTCATGCAGCTCATCCAGAAATCCGGCGATAAGGATGTATATCTCAATATCGAGACGAAATCCTATCCGGACCCGGCTGCTGGCCAGGCTTATACCAATAATGCTGATCCGCAGAAATTTGTTGAGACCTTCAATAACATCGTGAAGAAATACAACATGGAAAACCGCGTTGTACTGCAGTCCTTTGACTGGACGACGCTTCGCCTCATGAAGAAGCTCAACCCGAACATCTCCCTCTCAGCACTCTGGTGCGAACAGCCTTCGTGGGGCCGTGATTCCGAGTCCCTGCGTGCCTTCGAGAAAGAAAAGTCTCCTTGGCTCGGCGGCCTTGATATCAAGGACTACAAGGGTGATCCGGTAGCTGCTGCCCATGCGATCGGCGCAGACATCATCTCCCCGTACTATCCGGAGCTTTCGCAGCAGCAGGTTCAGGAAGCACATTCCCTCGGCATGAAGGTCGTTCCCTGGACGGTCAACGATCCGAAGGACATGGCCATGCTCTATGATATGGGCGTTGATGGCATGATCTCCGATAAACCATGGATTCTGCGTTCCTTCCTCGAGAAGCGCGGCGCAAAACTCCGTCCGACTCGTCAGTTCGAATCCGAATATCATCTCGATAAGGATCATCAGGACACTCCGGAAAACCGTAAGGTTGAAGGCGGTCTCGACGCAGCTTATTGATTCTCCCTTTACGGACAAAGG
>CAZFPA010000175.1:0-2837 GCA_964520975.1 uncultured Selenomonadaceae bacterium
TAAGAGTTAATGATTTCATCAGGAGTATTTTGGGAATGGCCTCTTGGCAGCAAGGGGCCATTTTATCCTGGAGAGGGGGAAGGAAAATGCAGAAAGGGCAGTCAATGGTGGAATTCGCTTTGGTGGTGCCGTTTTTTATTATGGTGTTTTTGATTGTTTCCTATATGGGACTGCTTTTTGTGGATTATCTTGCCTTCAGCGATATTGCTCGCAGCAGTGCCCGGGAAGCAGCTCTGGGAGGGGCGGGCCAGTACCAGACGATTCGGAATAAATATATCAGTGCTTATAATAACGGGGATCTCATGCATACCCATTTGTACGCCTGGGACCCTTCCAGCTGGACGGATTTTTCCATTCAGGATGTGACTTCCGGGCAGCTGGATAACGCGGTCCAGGTCAAAATACAATTGAATCTGGATCAAACAAACGATCTTGTTGCTGCCATGGGCTCCATGGGCTTGCCGGAGACCCTTACACTGAACTACAGCATGCATAAGGAAACGCAATAGCAGGCCAGTCGGAACAAACAGGAGCACCAGAGCAGAATGGGGGATTTCATATGTCATTATTGACGCGGCTGGGGCGTCCCGAGGGAATGGACGAGCCCAAGCCGATTTTTGCCGAGCGCCGGTCCGAACAGAATGAAGATGCTTATCAGGAAATGAAGCTGGAAATCCATCGGCGGATCGTTGATGAGATGAGTGCTGAGCAGCAGCAGCTTTTATCCCGCAGCAATCGGGATGAGAGCATGATCCACGACCTGGAGGATTTTATCAATAAATACTGCAAGCGGGTGCTGGATGAAAATCCCTTTGCGATTTCACGGGGAGAACGGGCGGCACTGGTAGCCGATGTACGGGATGAGATTCTGGGCCTGGGCCCTCTGGAGCCGTTGTTGAAGGATGACAGCGTGACCGAGATCATGGTGAATGGTCCCAAGGATATCTTTGTAGAGCGCATGGGCAAGCTGCAGCATACGAAGGTGCAGTTTTACGATACGGCTCACCTCATGAATATTGTGGAGCGTATCCTTACGCCCCTGGGACGACGTATCGATGAATCCTCTCCCATGGTGGATGCACGGCTGGAGGATGGGTCCCGGGTGAATATCATCATACCGCCCTTGTCCCTTGTCGGTCCCTGCATGACCATCCGTAAATTCAGCCGGGATCCTTTGTCCATTGAGAACCTGGTGGGCTTTGGCACCCTGAGCGAGGATATGGCTATGTTTCTGCGGGCCTGCGTACAGGCCCGGCTCAATGTGCTGGTATCGGGCGGTACCGGTTCAGGCAAGACCACTACGCTGAATGTGCTTTCCTCCTTTATTCCTGATGGGGAACGGATCGTGACCATTGAGGACGCGGCGGAGCTGCGCCTGCAGCAGGAGCATGTGGTGACATTGGAATCCCGTCCCGAGAACATCGAAGGCGGCGGGGCCGTGACCATTCGTGATCTGGTGCGCAATGCGCTGCGTATGCGGCCGGATCGCATCATCGTCGGCGAGGTACGTTCCGGCGAGGCGCTGGACATGCTTCAGGCCATGAATACGGGCCATGACGGCTCCCTGACCACAGCCCATGCCAACAGTCCCCGGGACGTATTGAGCCGCCTGGAGACCATGGTGCTCATGGCGGGCATGGAGCTGCCGGTGCGAGCTATCCGGGAGCAGATTTCTTCGGCTATCGATCTCATTGTCCACCAGTCCCGCATCCGGGATGGCAGCCGTAAAATCACCTATATCACAGAGGTGCAGCGCATGGAGGGCAATATCATTGTGCTGCAGGATATCTTCCGCTATGTGCAGACCGGCTTGGACGAGAATGGAAAATCCATCGGTCATTTTACCTCTACCGGTATTCAGCCTTCCTTTATGGAACGGTTTGTAGTCAATGGGGTGGAAGTGCCGCTCAGGCTGTTTGAGGCCAATGGTGATATAGATAATGAGGGGGCGCTGTATTGATGGGAGCCTTTTGGATTGCATTATTAGGGGGATTGCTGGTCTTCGTGCTGCTGGCTGTTCCCATTTTGCGCAATGCTCCGAAGAACCGGGATATGCAAAAGGAACGCATGCTGCGCTATACTGCTGCCAGCGGCGTACGTTCAGCGCAGGCAGGGGATGGAAAACAGGAGCAGAAGCCGCGGTCCTTTCGAGAGCGCATATGGGAGCCGGCCTTAAAGTATATGGCGGCCTTTGCAAGACGCCTTACACCAAAGGGCATCCGGAATATGCTGGAGGTCCGCATCATGCATGCCGGCCGCCAATACGTATGGAATCCCAACGTGATGGCTTTTTTCTGGCTGCTGTCAGTGGCAGGAATCGCGCTGTTCATGTTTTCCCTGGGGGGGAATTATTCCCTTATACAGCGGATTGCCCTGGCCGTGCTGGGGGCGGTATTCGGGATGGCTATGCCCTTTGTGGTATTGAACACCATTATTCAGCGGCGTCAGGAGCGGATCCGGCGGCAGCTGCCGGAGATATTGGATCTGCTCTGCGTGAGTGTCCAGGCCGGTCTTTCCTTTGACGGAGCCATGGGCAGTATCCTGCAGCGCATGAAGGGCCCCTTCATTGATGAATGCGACAAGGTGATGCGGGATGTACGCATGGGGATGACCCGGCGTCTGGCTCTGCAGAATATGGCGAAGCGCTGTGACCTGCAGGAGGTGTCGCTGTTCACCACCTCCATCATCCAGGCGGAGCGGCTGGGGACCAGCATGAGCAAGACCTTGCTGGTTCAGGCGGACAATATGCGGGAACGGCGTCGGCAGTATGTGAAGGCCCAGGCATTGAAGGCACCGGTCAAGATGCTGCTGCCCCTGGTGCTGTTCATTTTCCCGGC
>CAZFPA010000176.1:0-2823 GCA_964520975.1 uncultured Selenomonadaceae bacterium
GACTTCCTTGGCTGTATCCATGTTCCATTCGATATTCACCATGTCATAGACCTCCCCATATATACTTAATAATTCTCTTGAATACTCTCTTTTTCTTAGTTTTTCACCATCATCTAACCGAGTAATGCGGACACTCTCGACATCATGTGCCTGAGTTCGCAGGTTTTCCTCATTTTTCGAGGCTTTTCGGGTATAGCAAATACAACGTCGTTTTGTCTGAATTTTTCGAACGGCCATATATTTGCTCACTTTTCCTGCGGTGGCTTAACCTCCCATGTCCAACGGGATCGCGCTTTCCTGCGTGTCCTAAATTCCTTCGTTCTGCCTGTCCGCATATGAGTTGTCTTGTGCTCCTTTACTGAGTCATGCTCTACTGGAAAAAATCTGACTAAGGCTCGGTTCTATGCAGTTATTCTAAGATATTCGCCCTCATGGCACCTTTCGGTGGACGTTTCACCCATCCAGGCACTCCTGCTCTGGATTCTCCTAAGCTGCCAATGGCTGCCGATGGATATCCTTCAGCATCTTCTGTCCGTCATATACCTTACCGCTCTTGACTATGCCCCAAAAGACACGTACAAGCTTGCAGCCTATAGCTATGACAGATTGTTTCTTTTTCAACGGATTCTGCGGCCGCTTCGTATAATACTCATGCAGCTCTCGGAATTCCTCGTTCGAAGCCAGAAGCGGTATCACACCTTTAAAGATAACTTTCCTCAATCTGGCACGTCCACGCTTGCTGATTGTTGTCTGCCCTTTATGCTTGCCGGAGCTGTTCTCCTTGAGATTCAGCCCAGCCAGCTTGATGATCTCCTTCGGTGAATCGAAACGTCTAATGTCTCCCACTTCTGCAAAGAATCCTGCTACCGTTGTCAATCCAATCCCCTTAATCCCGAGCAATTCCTCGGTTTCTGGGATTTGACCGCACAGCTTTGTAATTTCTTCCTCAATTTCCTCGAACTGCCTGCGTTTATGTGCATAGTCTTCCAGAAGAATCTTCATCTCAATTCGGGCACCCTCAGCACCTTCCTTCTGACCGATGCTCGTCTTAGCGGCAGCTACCAGGGTCATTGCCCGCTTCATTCCTGCTGCTCTTATTTTCGCATCGCGCCAGATCTGGTTGATTCCCTCAGCTCCAAGTTTGACAATTTCTTCTGGCATACACACCTGCTCCAACAGAATCAGGCTGCTCTTGGCTTCTGGATTGCTATATACAGCCTCATATTCGGGAAAGTATATCTTTATCCAGCGCTTCAGCTTATTCTTACTGGACGTCAGGCTCTTGCTTATTGACTCGCGTACTTTCCATACATTCCGCAGGTCCGCATAGACGCCTTTCGGCAGGTAAGGGACTGTATAACGGCCTTCTGTCACAAGCTTTGCAATTACCTTCGGATCTTTGTTGTCATTTTTGGTCTGGCTGCCATCGTCCAGTTCCTTGCTCTGCTTCACATGAAGCGGATTTACCAGCACCAACTGGATCTGCGTGGATTCCAGATAGTTGGCAAGGCCAAACCAGTAATGGCCTGTTGGCTCAACACCAACGATAACCTTATCCAGTCCCTTCTCAGACTGAAAAGCATAGAGCCAGGAACGAAACTGTGCGTATCCATTCCCGCAATCTTTGAATTTAAACGCCTTTCGGCTGATTTCTATGCCGCGCCAATTGAAGGCACGTGCGTACTGGGTCTGACTTCCAATGTCCACCCCGACAACCAAAGTGGACTCCGTGACTTGCTCAATCTTAAAATTTTGTGTATAATTCATATTGAAAACTTCCTTTCGATAGAGTTTTAGGACACCTTCGGGCGATCCCGTGCGCACTCTATTAGTATAAGGGAGTTTTCTTTTTCTCTCAAAGTCTAAATTTGTTTATTACAGGAATGCTCCTTAATATAGCTCAAAATATTTTCGGACGATTTTCATTCAAGTTTTCCAGTACTTCATAGAGTTTACCAACCAATACTTCTCCCTCGTTATCAATAAGCAGTTGCCGTGGAAATCGTTCGTTAATTCCTTTCAAACTCACTTCATTTTGGCAGCCGGGGATGGGCTGGCCGGATATTTTACCCTTTTCTAAATGATATGCGGCAGCAACGTCTGAAGCAAAATGTTTTATTTTTTCTGGAATTAAGCCTGAATTATCTTTTTTTGATAAGATTAAGGTTACTTGTTTTACGTTGGAACCTTCAAGATCATTTGCCAAAGTAGAAAAGGCATCATGTCGATCTGTATTTGGCATTGGTAAATCTATTGCAATTTCTATCTTGTTTACACGCTCAAAGCTATTAAATTTATCGAGAAATCCTTGGTAAATAATGTGCACTAGGCGGAGTTCGATGATGTCAGTATGAATACTGCCATCATCTTTGAAGAGATTCAAAAAATAATTTAGATAGGTAACTACATTTTTTTGTTTAGCAATGTTTGCTGCATATTCGCCAAGTAAAAACATTCCATCATTAAAACGTAAGGAAAAGCCAGTCTTTTTTTCTTCATTTTGTCCTGGCGCTTTTTTATTATCCTCTTCTTCAAGAGTTATATTATTAAGCAATTTAGTGCGAAGACCATTTTCGGTTGACAAAAAATAGCCATAAAGGTACTCAGCAATCGGATGGTTACTTTCATCCTGGCAGGTATCTAAACTTAATGTCCAGGGATCATCTTTAGGTCCTTTAAGTATTTTATCTTTTCTTTCGAGGTCGTGAATGAGTTTAATGAGCTTACGAATATCAGCACAGTGTTTTTTATCCCAGCCATAATTTACAGGAGAAAGGTTTTTGGAATCAGTAATTGCCTCTAAGGAGATCGGAAGAGCACACG
>CAZFPA010000177.1:0-2765 GCA_964520975.1 uncultured Selenomonadaceae bacterium
CTGTCATCCGTGCCCTAAAAATAGATCCTCGTGAAATTTTCTATCCTGAGGTGGCCCAGAGAACTCAAAAGCAGCAACAGTTACAGCTCCAGATTTCTGATTGTACCGATGATGAAATGGATGTATTAATTTCAGCTTGCCGAACAATCCTCGAATCTATACGAACAACAAAAAATTAATTACGACATAAGCAGGGCCTGTTTTTATCAAGTTTGAGATAAAACAGGCCCTTTTATTTATCAATGCATACTTTTAATCAACGGATTAACATGTCATATCGCCCTCAATTATCATTCAGCATTCCACAATGAGACTGCGATTCTCTTTGCGTGGCTTCTCTTTTGGATACAAGCCTTCATGATAACCTAATACGACAAAGCAACGTGCAATCATTGTTTCAGGAACCTTCCAATCTTGTAGCAATTGTTTCCCATAATCCGTTGTAAACGTTTCTTCTGCACGGGATACGATACAGGAATCAATCCCCAGTGAAAAAGCTTCCAAAACCATATTTTCCGCTATACAGAACGCATCTGCAACACTGAAAAGAAAATCTTCCTGTGCAAAAATGATACACACCGTTGGCGCATCATAAAAACCATTTTTTATCTTCGGATCATCAATAACGGACGGCTGCTCATCCGATACATGACTCCCCAGTAATTTGTCACGATCAAATGACATCATATTTAGCTTGCCGATTTTACCCGTAAGATTTGCATTATGAATAGCTACAATTCTGCTACGCTGACCACCACCTGCATTAGGTGCATGTAAACCGGCTTCTACAATTTTATCCAGATCCGTTCTTGGAATCTGTTTTTGCTGATATTTGCGGATGGAACGACTTTTTTTCATCATTTCCAATAAATCCATATCTTTCACCTTCAACCTTTCAATTTTTCCAGCATTGTGGATCGGCTGCATAAAAATCCCCACCAGATGTACTACTAGCCACTGCCGGACATCCCCTGCACCATGCTTTAAGTTCGCACTTACTGCATTTCTCAAAGCGTTCATAATCCCGATAGGCTTCCATCTCGGAAACCCAAAGATCTGCCAAACGATCCGAAAATACATTGCCGACCTGGCTGTTCATTACGCGACGACAAGCAAAGACCGCCCCCGTCGGCAATATCGTCAAATGTCCGTTCCCACAATTACAGCCACCATAAATCATATCGTCTTCTGCATCATCCGGAATCTTGAAGGTTCCCTTTTCGTAATCATAAAGTGTCCAAAGATGATCCTTTCGGTCAAAATATGTTGTACACCCAGTTGCTTCATAAGCCTTGAATTTCTCATCACATACTGCAAGGAGTTCACGATAACGCAACGGCTCGATATTTGTGTCTTTTTCCTCACTGGTTGGGCAATACCGTGCAAAAGCGTATACATCTGCTTTTGCAGCAACCACAGCATCAATGATAGCAGGAACCTCGTCAATATTCTTGCCTGATACGGTCGTCATAATGATTGAGCGAATACCAGATCGATTCAGGCAAGTTATTTTATCCAGCGTAAGCGAAAAGGATCCCGGCTTACGGAACCAATCATGTGTGTCCTTCATTCCATCAATCGACATCTGATAACGTTTGCATCCGCAATCATACAACCGTGAACAAACTTCATCCGTTAAATGAAACGGATTACCCATAATCGTAAATGGAACCCCTTTTTTCTTAAGCAAATCTGCCAATTGCCAAAAAGCCGGATGTAAAATAGGATCGCCACCAGTCAGATAGAAATACGGCCGCCGATCATACATCGCGCAAAAATCTTCACAGTTTGCTATGACCTCTTCCATCTGTGTAAAACTCATCTGATCTGGTTTCTTATTAATGTTTTCAGAAAAAATATAGCAATGTTTGCAACGTTGATCGCATTCATCAGTAATATGCCATTGAAATGAAAAATACGGTTTCATGACTCTTCCTCACACTTTCTAAAATCTATCCAATCGAAAGATTCACTTTCGCCTATTTCCTAAAACTCCCGATCATTCCACTGAATGACCGGGAGCCAATAAGTACCCCTGTAAAGTTATTTGTCGCCTGAGCCACAAGCAGCCGAGACGACTTTATCACCTGACCCACAAGATGAACCGCACGCCGTTGGCATTGTTTTATCTCCAGAACCACACGACGAACCACATGCTGCGGCTATGCCGTCACCTACGTTTGCTTGTTTCGTCCACCCATAAAGATTAGAAAGTGCCATAATAAATTCCTCCATTCATTTCTACTGTTAAGCATTTCCTGCTTACAGATTAATCTTAGCGCAGACAACCGCCAAAAAACAGTACGCACTATTTTATTACCAGGTAACCTTTTGGTTACTCATTGCCTATACAAAAAAATACAGCCTTGAACAAGGCTGCATTCCCCTATACTTAACGATTATTCACTGCAAGTTTCTTACTTGAGTCAAGCGTCTTACGATCTGCATGCACGAACGCATTGATAACATCCCAAGTTACTGGATAATTATCGATAAACGCCGTGTGCCATGCTTTAGGAACTACACAAAGACGAGAGTTTGACAATTGCTGATGCGCTTCTAAAACGGTTACTACTGGTGCATGATCGTCCTCATCTCCAACAATCAATTGGACTGGACAGCGAATCACACCAAAAGTCTCTCTACCGACCTCCATCTGGTTCCAAAATTTCATATAGTTCGTACAAAATTCCTGATAACGCTCTGGTTCCGGCATAATCTTCCGTTGCTGATCTATAAATGCTTTATCCATTTTTTCCAAATCA
>CAZFPA010000178.1:0-2756 GCA_964520975.1 uncultured Selenomonadaceae bacterium
GTTCTCATGGAAATGCTGTATGGAGAATAAAATCGTTGAAAAATAGCAGCCACCGGAAATCTGGGTGGCTGCTATTTTTGTATCTCCGACTGAATCTGTGGTAAAATACGAGTACAGCAAAATTGCAGGCTTCTGCACACAGATGAGGGGATTTTTTTGTTATTCAATTCATATGAGTTTATTTTCCTGTTCTTGCCGGTTACGCTGCTGGTCTATTTTGGCCTGGCCGGACATCGCTGGACAAAGGCTGCTGCGGGCTGGCTTACGGCGGCTTCGTTATTTTTCTATGGCTGGTGGGACGTACGCTATGTCCCTTTGCTCCTGGCCTCGATTCTCTTTAATTTTCTGGCCGGCCGGCAGATTGAACGCGCGGTGAAGAAGCGCGGCTGGCTGGCTGCGAGCATCGCAGTGAACCTTGCGCTGCTGGGCTATTTCAAATATACCGGCTTTTTCCTTACGACACTGAATGATGTCCTGGGTACGGGCTGTACGGTGCCGCATATTGTGCTGCCTCTTGGCATTTCCTTTTTTACCTTTACGCAGACGGCGTATCTCATCGATGCTTACCGCGGGGAGACGAAGCATTATTCCTTTCTGACGTACTGTCTGTTTGTAACGATTTTTCCGCACCTCATTGCGGGACCGATCATCAATCATCGACAGATGATTCCGCAGTTTTCGCGGCTGCGCAATTTCTGTGTGGATTACCATCATCTGGCGCAGGGACTCGTACTTTTTTCCATCGGCCTGTTCAAAAAGGTCGTGATCGCGGACTCACTCGCACCTTGGGCCAATGCAGTCTTTGCGCATGCCTCATCGGTAAGCCCGCTGGAAGCATGGGCCGGGGCACTGAGCTACACCTTTCAGCTCTATTTCGATTTCTCGGGCTATTCGGAAATGGCGGTGGGCCTCGGACTCATGCTGAACCTGCAGTTTCCGCAGAATTTCAACTCGCCGTATCAGGCATCGTCGATCATTGATTTCTGGCGCCGCTGGCATATGACGCTGGGCGGCTGGGTCAAAAACTATCTGTATATTCCGCTGGGCGGCAACCGTGAGGGAGAGTGGAAAAAGATGCGCAATCTTTTCATTTCCATGCTGCTCATTGGTCTCTGGCATGGTGCAGGCTGGACGTTTATCGTCTGGGGAGCCCTGCATGGCGTGCTGCTCGTGCTGAACCATCAATGGCGCAGGCTGAAGCTGGAACTTCCGGCCATGCTCTGCCGGGTACTGACCTTTTTGTGCGTGATGATCTGCTGGGTATTCTTCCGGGCGGATACGCTGGCGGCCGGCTGGTCGGTCGTCACGCAGCTTTGTTTTCTGGCTCCGGGCGCAGCCGGCTGGACACTGCCTGACCCGCAGGCCGATGTCTTTGCCGCGCTGGCAGTGCTGTTCGTTGCGGTGAGCCGGGTGAAGAACCCGCAGGCCTGGCTGCAGAACTTTCAGCCGGGCTGGTGCTGGTTTGCTGTGAGTGCAGCGCTTGGTCTGATTTCTCTTTACTCTCTTTCTCATGTATCCGATTTCTTATATTTTCAATTTTGACAGGAGGCGCAGCCTATGCGGGCAAAAAAATTTGTACAATACTGGCTGGGGCTCCTCGTCGGATTTTTCCTGCTGAACCTTGTGCTTTGGCAGGGATGGACATCACAGGTGTTTTTTGAGAGCGAGGATGGTCATGGTGACCTCAGGCGCATTGGCAGTTTTGCTGCGACGCAGGCAAAGACGAAGCCGGTGGAATATGCCAAAAAACACGTGGAATTCAAGGATTATGTGGCTGCGGGCGGCAGGGAAGAATTTGACGTACTGACCATCGGCGATTCTTTTTCCAACGGCGGCGGGGGCAACTACTATCAGGACTATCTTGCAGATCACTATGGGCTGCGTGTGCTGAATGTTCCCTGCAATGCTTTTGGCGACGGGAACGCGCTGTCGATTCTCTATGCATTGCAGCAGACGGGCTATCTGGCGGAAATCCATCCGAAGGCAGTCATCATCGAGTCGGTCGGGCATTATCTGGCCAGCCGTTTCAATGGTCATCTGCCCGGGCGTCCTGTGCTGAGCCGCGAGGAGTTCCTGCGCAAGGAACTGCCTGCACATACGGAGGCGGAGGGCATTCGGGAGGATAAGATCTTCACGCCGATCATGATCAAGGCGAATGCAGAGTTCCTGAAAAATAAATGGTATGCCTGTGCGCATGAAGGCGCGCTGAGCGAAACGGCAGACTATGCTGAGCTGTCCCGGGACTGTTTTACCGCACCAGGACAGCAGCGTCTGCTGCTTTATTATCATTTGGAAACGGCATTTGCTGAGGATAGGCCGGCAGCAGCAGAAATCCATGCGAATATGCAGGAAGCTGCCGCTATGCTGCAAGGATATGGCAGCCGTCTCATCTTTTTGCCGGTCGTTGGCAAACTGGACCTGTATCATCCGTATCTTGAGCATGCATCGGATTTTGCTGAGAATCCGACGTTTGCTGAGCTCATGGCGGAGCCGCAGGGCTATGTGCAGCTGGATACGAAAAAAATCCTGCGCGAGGCGCTTGCTGCTGGTGCGCAGGATCTTTACTGGAACGATGATACACACTGGAGCTGGCGTGCACAGCAGATGGTTGGCGATGCACTGGTAAGAGAGGGAAGTTTATAAAACTTTTTGAAAATAATTGCCCGGCAGAAAAGGTATTTTCTTCTCGATGTCGAAGAGTGAAACTAGTACAGCGTACACGAAATAACTAGACCAGAAGTACGCAGGATGAATTT
>CAZFPA010000179.1:0-2747 GCA_964520975.1 uncultured Selenomonadaceae bacterium
AGGGGAAGGATGACCATTTTGGCAGCTTTTTCCATTTCATCATGAAGCTCAGGAAAAAGCACTATGACCTCGTGATCAATCTGCACCGCAATGAACGTGCTTCAGCGCTGGCGGCTTTCAGCGGCGCAAAAAAGATTGTTGGCTATAGCAAGCCGGGATTTTCACTTTTCTTCGACAAGGTCATGCCGAACCTCAAGGCGGTCAAGCATCAGATCCATTCGCATTTCGATGTGCTGCGCGAGGCGGTAGGTGTCACGAAGATCGATGATGGCGGACTTGAGATGTGGCTGCCGGAGGCGGCCGAGCAGAGCGCGGCGCATATCTGGCAGCAGAATTTCCAGCCGGGCGAGCGCGTGGTAGCGCTCAATATCGGGGCGAGCTGGAAGACAAAGCGCTGGTGTGATGATTACTTCGCGGAGACCGCGGACCGGCTCATCGACAAGGGCTATGCCATTGCGTTTTTTGGCGGTCCGATGGATCTTGAGCTTGTGCGGGCGGCTATCGCCAGGATGCGTCATGCGGGCAGCGACAAGGTCAGGGTGTTTACCGGCAAGGTATCTCTGGCGGAGCTTGGTGCTATGCTGAAAAAGTGCGTACTGTTCATCACGACGGATTCCGGGCCGATGCATGTAGGTGTGGCGCAGAATGTACCCATCGTGACGATGTTCGGTTCCTCTCCGGTGCCGGGCTTTTATCCCTACGATGCGAAGGATGTCCTCATCAAGACACCGGAAAAATGCCATCCCTGCGGCATTCATGAATGCCCGCGCAAGGGAGAGGACAATATGGCCTGTATGAAGCATATTCCGGTGGATGCAGTCATGAAGTACGCCGAAGAACTGCTGGCAGAATATCAGGATCAGGTCGGAAATATTCCCCGCGTTTATGGACAATATGAGTGCCGGGTGATAGAGTTGTAAATTGAGGTGGAAATAGTGAAATTGATTCAGGTCGCACATGCGATGACAAAGCACGATGGGGCAAGCAAGTTCGTGCTGGAGATGGATAAGATATTCAAGGAACTGGGCTATAGCTCTGAAATCTACGCCCATAAGATCGATGAGCGCATCGAATACCCTATCAGGCCGATGGCGTCGTTTGACGGCGGCGCTGAGGACATCGTCATCTATCACATGACGACAGGAACCTCATTTAATAAATGGGTCTATAACTATCCGCATAAAATCGTTTTATACTATCACAATATAACACCGGCAAAATATTTCTTCGGCAACGCCTGGGGTTCGTTCTTCAAATGTCTTTCCGGTCGACGCGACTTGAAAAAAATCGTCAGAAATACCTTTTATGCCTGGGGCGCGTCGGAGTATTCCTGTAAGGAACTGCGGGCGCTGGGAATGGCACAGGCCAAGCCGCTGGCGGCGATCGTCGAGCCACAGAAATACCTTGGCTATGAGACTCTGCCCTTGTTGTATAACCGCTACCATGACGGCTGGGTGAACCTGCTCGTAGTGGGGCGCGGTGTGCCGCATAAAAAGCAGGATGAAGCTATCCGGGTATTGAAATATTATCATGATCATATCTCGGAGAAGGTGCGGCTTATTATTGTCGGCAATATCAAGAAAAGCTTTGATAAGAAACTGCACGCGCTAACGAAGACGCTTCAGATGGAGGAACATGTCATATTCACCGGGATGGTATCCCAGGAGGAGCTATGTACCTATTACCGCCTGGCGGATGCGGTGCTGAGCCTCAGTGAGCATGAGGGCTTTTGTGTACCGCTGGTTGAGGGCATGATTTTTGAAAAACCGGTCTTCGCCTATGCCTGTGCTGCTGTACCGGAGACACTTGGCCGGGCCGGCATATTGCTGCGGGATAAATCCCCGGATGCGGTGGCGATGGTCCTTCAGCATACACTGGGTGATGCGGCCGCCTTGCAGCAGCTTGCAATCGAGCGAAAAAAGCGACTGGCTGAGCTGTCCTATGAGCGCATTCGCGGTCAGGTGGAGGCGGACCTGCAGGAAATCATCAAGCTTTGGAGGGAAAACCACTGATGAAAATCGATTATAACAAGTTATTGGATTTTGTCCAAAAGAATATGGAGCAAAGCCGGATCCTCGTTGTGGGCGATGTCATGCTCGATAAATACTACTATGGGGATGTCACGCGCATATCGCCGGAGGCACCGGTGCCCATCACCCATGTGACGAGTACCAAGGAGACGCTGGGCGGCGCGGCCAACGTGGCGCACAACCTCGCGCTGCTGGGCTGTCAGACGGCCATTGCGGGCTTTGTAGGGGATGATTACCATTGCCAGAGCCTGCTCGATAAATTTACCTCCCGTGGGATCGATTATCGTGGTATCATCTACACAGATGCACCGACGACTACGAAGCTCCGCGTTGTCGGCGGCCATCAGCAGATGCTGCGCCTCGATTTTGAGGAGACAGCGCCCGTGGATGAACCGTATGCCTCACGCTATCTCAATTACATCGAGCAGCGCCTCAATGAAGGAATCGATGCACTCATTATCTCGGACTACGCAAAGGGGGCCTGCACTGAGGAAACCTGCTGCCGTATCATCGACGCCTGCCATACGCACGATGTGCCGGTGGTCATTGATCCGAAGGGCAGTGCCTGGGAAAAATACATGGAGGCGGACTATATCACGCCGAATCTGCGTGAGCTCAATGCCGTGCTGCCGGACCCTATCCGGAACCGTGATGAGGCGGTAGAAAAAGCCGCTAACTATGTTATGCGCAAGTTCCGTATCAAAAATGTGCTGGCAA
>CAZFPA010000180.1:0-2738 GCA_964520975.1 uncultured Selenomonadaceae bacterium
TTTGACAGTTATTGCAAGGCTGTATTATGCAATGCGCTAATTGATCATCAGAGAAAAATGAGCAGACGTAAGCAGAACGAATGCTTTTTAGAAGATATGCCATCAGATACCAGGTATCATGCAGCAAACGTATGTTTTTCTGACCAATATACATTCCGAATCCTTGATATTGAAATCGCAATAAAAAATTTGCTTTTAGGTGCTGCATTGGAGATATTGTCTGAGAACCAGCGTGATATTGTGCTGTTGTCATATTTCTTAGATATGAAGGATCATGAGATAGCTAAACAGATGCATTTAGTGCGGCGGACGGTTTCGTATCGTCGTAATTGCAGCTTGAAAAAATTGAGAGAAGTTATGGAGGCGTGCAGTAATGAAAAAAAGGAAAAATAGAAAACAGAATATGTATAACAGTATCCAACACCCATTGTTATCTGTAGATATAATAGAATCTGCCATACAAGGCGAAAAATGGGCAAAACAGAAAATTTTGCTGCATTATGATAGTTATATTAATCGCTTGGCAACGCGTGATTTATTTGATTCTCAAGGAAATCTATGTCGTGTGGTTGATTCTGATCTGAAAAGTGCATTGCAAAGTAAGCTGCTGGAGGGAATAGCAAGATTCCAATTACGCTAAGGGGACTAGGTCTTAAAGTACGGGCAGGAGGTTGTAGGTATGGGAGAAAATCCAAATCATATTAAAGAACTGGAGCGCTATTCACTACTCTTGGGAATGTTGAATTTTCTTTATCGAGAAGCGGAGATACCAGAAGTAACAAAACTAAACCCTACGGAATATAATGAAGTTCGAGCAAAACTAAGACGTGATTATCATATATTATCGGAGACATGTCCTTGAAATATGTATGTATTTACGATATAATAAAAGAAACACATAAAGTAGATACGTTCATGAGGTGCATGTTATGCAAGAAGTAAAACTTATAAAAGCAAATCGGGGATATGGAGCCAGAGAGGTAAGTGATAGCCAGGAAAAAGTCAGAGTGGCTGCATACTGTCGTGTCAGTACAGATGATGAAGAACAGCTTGACAGCTATAAATCCCAGGTAAGATACTATACTGATTTAATCAAATCAAAACCAGAATGGGAATTTGTAGAGATTTATGCAGATGAAGCTATCACGGGAACTATGATTGACAAACGTGATGATTTCAAAAAAATGATCAATGATGCGCTTGGCGGCAAGCTGGATGTCATTCTTACAAAGTCAATTTCACGGTTTGCCAGAAATACCTTAGACGTTCTCAAATATGTCAGGTTACTGCGGGAACATAAGGTAGCGATTAGATTTGAAGAAGAGAAAATTGATACCTCCACAATGGACGGAGAACTTCTCTTATCAGTACTCAGTGCAGTATATCAACAAGAAGTTGAAAATACATCTTCACATGTGAAACGTGGCCTTCGGATGAAAATGCAACGTGGTGAATTGATTGGATTCCAAGGGTGCCTGGGATATGACTATCTGCCAGACAGTAAAGACATTTGCATTAACGAAGAAGAAGCAAAGGTTGTACGGTTCATCTTTAAAGAATATTTACAGGGCTATGGTTGCAGTGTAATCGCTCGACATCTTGAAGAAAAAGGCGTTAAGACAAAACTGGGTGGCAATCATTGGACCAATGGTTCGGTCCTGGGGATTTTGAAAAATGAGAAGTATAAAGGTGATCTCATGATGGGGAAGACCTATACTGTAGATCCGATAAGGAAGAAACGATTAAAAAATTTTGGTGAAGAGGACCGTTTTTATATTCATCAACATCATGAAGCCATTATTTCACCTATGGAGTTTGATAAAGCTCAGGAAATTCGCGAAAATCGAATTAAAGGTAAAGCCGGTGGGTCATTTGCGCCGGGTATTCATGTGAGACTGACACAGCAATATACATTTTCCTGTATGTTGGAATGTGGTTTCTGTGGGGCAACTCTTTCTCGTCGAGTATGGCATTCTGGAACAACTCATCAAAAAGTTATGTGGCATTGTGTAACGGCGACAAAGCGCGGCAAGAAGCATTGTCCCCATAGTAAAGGAATTTCTGAACGGAGCATAGAGGGGGCGTTTGTGCAGAGCTTCCAGCTGCTGGTTCAAAAGAATAAAGGAATAGTAGAAGAACTACTGGAACGAATCAAATTAAGCATTGAGCAGGACAAGAAAGATGATAGGCCTGTTACGCTGCAGAAGCAGATAAAAAAGTTAGATGCAAAAATCAATAAATTGCTTGATTTACGACTTGAAGGTGGCATCGCACCGGAGATTTATGAAGAGAAATATGGTGCACTTTACAAAGAGCTAGAAAAGGTTCGGTCAGAATATGATCAGCTGACTTTGCAATCAGATCGGCAACAAGACGTACAAAAGCGTTTGGATGTTTTCCGTGACGTATTAGAATCTAATGCCGAAATGACGCAATTCGACCCAGAAGTATTTGGCAGTATTATTGATAAGGTGGTGGTGGGAGGATATAATGAAGACGGGACACCAGATCCGGATAAGCTGGTCTTCATCTACAGAACTAATGTAACAGATGAAAGATGCGCGGATGATTTCAAACCTCCGCGTAAACCGAGGAAGAAACTGGTTAGTAAAAAACTCCCAGGTAGTGATTCTAAAGTATCGAAATCTGATGACAGCTGCGTAGAAAATGAAACGCTTGCAGATCCTGAAGCGTGCCAACTGAACCCATACGAGCAAGAAGAAAGCGTATCGAGTGAT
>CAZFPA010000181.1:0-2717 GCA_964520975.1 uncultured Selenomonadaceae bacterium
GGAAATAAATGAGGTGACAGTATGCAGGTAGAAGCATTGCAAATGACCCCGGTGGCCATGAGCGCAGAGAGTCATCTCGGCGAAAGCAAGGCCAGTGAGGTCAAGTCCTTTGGTCAGTATTTAGGAGAGGCCTTAGGCGATGTAAACAATTTACAGAAGGATTCAGATCGTATCAACGCAGCTTTGGCTTCCGGTCAGCTGGAGGATGTATCCCAGGCAGTGATTGCCAGCGAAAAGGCCACGATGGCTCTGCAGCTTACTTTGCAGGTGCGCAACCGGGCCATTGATGCCTATCAGGAAATCATGCGCATGCAGGTTTGATGAGGCAGCACTTTCTTAAGAAAAGCTAAATGAGTCGAAGGGATTGAGAAGATGGCAGACTGGAAAGAACAGTATCTGCAGCTTTGGAAGAAGTTAACGAAGAGACAGCGTTATACGATCATCGGTGCGGCCGCACTTTTAATGATAGCGATTCTGGGTTGGAGTTATTGGTATGGCAGCAAGCCCGATATGGTTCCGTTGTTTACCAATATGGAAACCAAGGATGCAGGCGAAGTAGCAGCAAAGTTGAAAGAATCGAAGATCCAATATGAGGTACAGGAATCGCAGAAGGGAACAACCATTCTCGTTCCATCGAAAAATGTACATAACGCGCGCCTGGATTTGGCAACACAAGGCTTGCCGCGAGGCCAGAAGGGCTTTGAAATATTTGATGACAGCAAGCTGGGCGTAACGGAATTCCAAAACAAGGTAAATTATCTGCAGGCACTGCAGGGCGAGCTGACTCGTACAATCGAGCAGATTGAAGCAGTAGACAAGGCCCGGGTTCATATCGTTTTACCGGAAGACAGCCTTTATAAGAAAAATGAAAAACCGGCGACGGCTTCTATTATGCTGAAGCTGAAGCCGAATATGCAGTTATCCAAAAAGGAAATCAAGGGTATTGTGAACCTGGCTGCCCACAGCATCCAGGGCCTGCAGCCGGAAAACATCACGATCGTCGATGAAACCGGCAAAATCCTCAATGATCCTGATGAAGACGAGGACAAGAGTGTTGGCGCCAAGACACTGACGCAGCTTGATATGACCCGTAAGGTCCAGGATGCGCTGCAGAAGGATGTACAGACGCTGCTTGACCAGGCGCTGGGTGAGGGTCGGGCGTTCGTCCGCGTGAGCGTCGAGCTGGATTTTGACCAGAAGCAGACGGATAAGCAGACCTTTACGCCGGTTGTAGATGATTCTGGTATCATCCGCAGCCAGCAGGATTCCAATGAGACCTATAACGGAACGGCTACCAATCCTGGCGGCCCGGCTGGTACACAGTCGAACATTCCTGGCTATGTGGCACAGAACAATAATTCCAATGCGAATTATTCCAAGAAGGAATCCACAAAGAATTATGAAATCAACGAAGAAAAGCAGAAGACCATTGCTTCACCGGGCTCCATCAAACGCCTGAATATAGCGGTGCTGGTCAATGATGATGTAACACGGGCACAGCAGGACAGCATCCTGCGTTCGGTATCATCCGCTGCGGGTATCAATCAGGATCGTGGCGACACGGTATCGGTTGAGCCGCTGCCGTTCAGCACGGAGATGCGTGACCGCAAGGCCGCGGAGGAACAGGCGGCCAAGGACCGCGAGAACCGTATCTTCTATATGGAAGTCGCGGGCGCGCTGCTGGTCATTGCACTGATTGTAGGTGCTATCCTCATGTATCGCCGCAAGAAGCGTCTGGAAAGAGAAGCACTGGAAGAACAGCAGAGGCAGGAAGAGATGGAACAGCAGCGTCTGGAGGAAGAGCGTGCAGCTGCGGTTGCAGCTGGTGAAGTCGATGCCGATGAGCTTACCGAGGAAGAACAGGAACAGCTCACGGAACGGCAGACCATCGAGGAACTCATTCGCACGAAGCCGGCCGAAGTGGCACTGCTCATCAAGACCTGGCTTTCGGAGGATTGATCAGATATGGACATGTATGGTACAAGCGAAAAAGAACTTACAAATCAGCAAAAAGCAGCCATTCTCTTCATTGCTTTGGGGCCGGAATACTCAGCTATGCTGTTCAAGCATATGAGTGATGAGGAGATTGAAAAGATAACCCTGGAAATTGCCAATCAGAAGCAGGTAACCCAGGAACAGAAAACCGCGGTCATCAGTGAATTCTATCAGATGGCTATGGCGAAGAATTATCTTTCGACGGGCGGACTCGAATATGCACAGAACATACTCGAAAAAGCCCTGGGCAGCGACAAGGCGGCCAGCATTATCAACCGCCTGACCACGAGCCTGCAGATCCGTCCTTTCGATTTCCTTCGGAAGACGGACCCGGCGCAGCTGCTGAACTTTATACAGAACGAGCATCCACAGACCATAGCTCTCATCATGGCGTATCTCGACCCGGATCAGGCAGCGACGATTATCGCATCGCTCTCGCCGGAACGACAGGCCGAGGTTGCCAAGCGTATCGCGATCATGGATCGCACCTCGCCAGATGTGCTGCGTGAGGTAGAACGGGTACTCGAACGCAAGCTTTCCTCGCTCGTTACGCAGGACTTCACTGCGGCGGGCGGCGTCAAGGCCATTGTCGAGGTACTCAACCGCGTGGACCGTGGTACCGAGAAAGCGATCATCGAATCTCTCGAGGTCGACAACCCGGAGCTGTCCGAGGAAATCAAACGTCTCATGTTTGTATTCGAGGACATTGTCATGCTGGACGA
>CAZFPA010000182.1:0-2665 GCA_964520975.1 uncultured Selenomonadaceae bacterium
CGACATCACCAACCAGGAAATTTCACAGCGAAATGTGAGTAATCCGGGGCTGATTACACCGCCTGTCCGGACTACGGAAACCGTTCTACCGGTTTAATGGAAACCAACATTCCGGTGTTGGAAACCATTTAAATATAAAAGTCTTATAATGAGGATATGCACCAAATCGGTGTAAATCCATTATAAGGAGGTCACTTACATGACCAGGTATCGTGAGATTTTGAGACTTCACAGCCTCAACCTCAGCCAACAGACGATTGCAGATAGCTGCAGCGTCTCTAAGAAGACAGTCAACAGTGTTCTTAGGAAAGCCAAAGAGAAAAATATTTCTTGGCCTCTTGATGACAACCAGACTGATGAAGTACTTGCCGGAACTCTATTTCCGGAAAAAGGCAAGCATACGGAAGCATCAACAAAACGAATGCCAGACTATGCTTACATCCGCAAGGAGTTATTACGCAATGGCGTAAGTAAAAAACTTCTGTGGACCGAATACATGGAGGATTGTCGTCTTAACGGCGATGAACCTTTGATGTATTCTCAGTTCTGCTATTACATCCAGCAGGATGAACAGAAACACCGTGCAACCATGCACATCAATCGCAAACCTGGTGAACAGGTTGAAGTTGACTGGGCTGGAGATCCAGCTCACATCATTGATCCGGATACTGGGGAAATCATCAATGCTTATGTGTTTGTAGGTGTAATGACATACAGCCAATACGCTTATGCGGAAGCATTTATTGATGAGAAACAACCCGCATGGATACGTGCCCACGTGCACATGTATGAATTCTTTGGTGGTGTTGCTAAGATTCTTGTTCCAGATAACTGCAAAACAGCAGTGATACATAATAATAACTGGAACGACCAAAGAATCAATGCTGTATACCAGGAAATGGCTGAGCATTATAACACTGCCATTATTCCTGCCAGAGTTCGTGCACCAAAGGACAAACCCAATGCTGAAGGCACTGTAGGAAATATTTCTACATGGATCATTGCAGCATTACGAGATGAACAGTTCTTTTCACTTGCCGAATTAAATCAGGCAATCCGTTATAAGTTGGATGAATTCAATAAAAGGCTCTTTCAAAAGAAAGAAGGCAGCCGATTGGATCTCTTCCGCGACGAAGAACTGCCATTACTGGCCTACCTACCTGCTACCTCTTTCGAACTGGCAGATTGGAAACAAGCCACCGTTCAGTTCAATTATCACATATCTATCGATGGAATGCTATACTCAGTTCCTTATGAGTACATCAGACGCAAGGTAGATGTCAGGGTAACAGATACTACGATTGAGATTTTCTACAACCATAACCGTATTGCCTCACATAAGAGACTCTACGGAAGGAAGGGTCAATACGACACAATCCTTGAACATATGCCGGAAGACCACCAGAAATATCTGGAATGGAACGGCGACCGCTTCCGCAAATGGGCAGAGCGGATTGGTAACAATACGTACCTGGTAGTGGATGCAATCCTTACCTCCAAACGTGTGGAACAACAGACCTATAAAGGCTGTATGGGACTTCTAAAGCTAGCTGATAAATACTCAGAAGAACGCTTAGAAGCAGCCTGTGAAAAGGCTCTCACCTATACGACATCACCAAGCTATAAGAGTATTAAAAACATACTCGTAGCTGGTCAGGATAAAACTGCTGAACCTGAGAAATCAGAATCAACCACACAAAATAAATACGGCATCACAAGAGGTGCTGACTATTATCGGAGGTAACTACTTATGACAAACCAAAGTACGATTGATAAATTAATTGAAATGCGCTTGTCTGCAATGGCAGATGCATTTCGTAATCAGCTGAATGATCCTAAAATGAAAGAAGTTCCTTTCGAAGATCGATTCGGAATGCTGACAGATATCGAATACAGCAGCCGCAAAAACAACCGGCTTAAGAGATTAATTCATAACGCTGGATTCGATCAGCCTGAAGCAAGTATCATGGATATTGATTACACTTCAGGACGCAAGCTAAACAGAGATCTGATTAACAGACTTGCTACTTGTGAATATATATCTGAACACCGGAATTTATTTATTACCGGTGCAACAGGCAGTGGTAAGACTTACATGTCCTGTGCCTTTGGCATGGAAGCATGTAAACAGTATTACAATACAAAGTATGTACGACTTCCAGATCTATTAATTGATTTGGAAATGTCCAGAAATGAAGGTACATACAAAAAAGTCATGGCAAAGTATGTCAACCCACTACTTCTTATCATTGATGAATGGCTTCTTCTGAGACCAAATGATAATGAGCAAAAGGACATCTTCGAACTGCTTCACAGAAGACGTAAGAAATCATCTACAATCTTTTGCTCACAATACCAGAAGGATGGTTGGTATGATCAGCTTGGTGGAGATTCTAGCCCATTAGCTGATGCAATCCTTGATCGTATTGTGCATGACGCGTATATGATAAATATCCAAAGCATTGCTGAATCAAAAGACATATCAATGCGTGAGATATATGGTTTGGACAAAAACTTACGCGAGTAAACCCGCATTAGGTGGTTCCTCATGTTCCGGACTATCGGTTCCCGATTTTCCGGAACTGCGGTTTCACCGCACAAGAATATTCAATCAAAGTCCATTTTTAATGCATTCATGGATCAATTCATACCTCAACTTGAACCC
>CAZFPA010000183.1:0-2660 GCA_964520975.1 uncultured Selenomonadaceae bacterium
GAACATTGCATCCCCAAAGGAAAAGAACCGATACCGCTGTTCAACGGCGGTTTCGTAGGCTTTAAGCACAAATTCGCGGCCGGCGAAGGCGCTGATGAGCATGATCAGTGTAGATTTGGGCAGATGAAAGTTCGTGATGATGGCATCTACGATCTTGAATTCATAGCCTGGATAGATAAAGATCTCCGTCCAGCCGCTTTTCCCCGCAATTTCATTTTTAGCGGTAGCCGCTGATTCAAGGGTGCGGATTGACGTGGTCCCTACCGCGATCACCCGGTGCCCGGCCGCTTTCGTATCACGGATGAGCTTTGCGGTCTCGTCACTGATGCAGTAGTATTCCTTATGCATCACATGCTCTTCAATATTGTCCACATTGACCGGGCGGAAGGTTCCCAGACCTACATGCAGCGTGACAAAGCCCAGATTGACCCCCATGGCCTTGAGCTCCTCCATCTGCTCCGTCGTAAAATGCAACCCCGCCGTCGGTGCAGCAGCAGAGCCCTCCTCCTTGGAATATACCGTCTGATAGCGTTCCTTATCCGCAAGCTTCTCATGGATATAGGGTGGCAGCGGCGTTTCACCGAGGCGATCCAGGATTTCCTCAAAAATCCCCTCGTACTGGAATTTTACAATGCGACCACCAAAATCCGTATGATCAACGACCTCACAGGCCAGCTCATCACTGAAACGGATCACATTGCCAGTCTGCGCCTTTTTCCCTGGCTTCACCAAGGTCTCCCAGGTGTCACCATCGATACGCCGCAGCAGAAAGACTTCGACCTTGCCGCCGGTCTTATCACGATGGCCGATCAAGCGGGCCGGCATGACGCGCGTATCATTAAAAATCAGCGTATCCCCAGGCACCAGGAAATTTTTCAGGTCATAAAAATGATGATGTTCTATTGTTTCCGCCTGCGGATCAAGCACCATAAGGCGCGACGCATTGCGCGGCTCACAGGGAGTCTGTGCAATGAGTTCTTCCGGCAGATGGTAATCAAATTCCGATAATAACATAACTCTTCTCCTCAAATATCAATCCATATTTTTCAACTGCGTATTGGGATAGTACAATGCCAAAATGGCCTTATAGTCTTTCCCATGTTCAGCCATCGCCTTTGCCCCCCACTGAGAAAGTCCCAGGCCATGCCCCCAGCCATAGCCATCAATGAGCACAGACTCTCCGGCCTGACCGCTCACCACATGCTGCCGCTCGGAAACAAAATTCTTTTCCTCGACGTCCGGCAGCTTCTGTGTGGACAGCTTATTGCCATTGCCAAGCTGAAAGGGAACTTCCGGCCGGACAATCCGCAGATCGAAAAGGGTACTCTTCAGTCCTAATGCCTGCCGGGCTTCATTGCCGGTCAGTACCGCAGTCTGACGGGCCCCGACAAATTTGATGATCTGCACCCGCCCCGATACGGAACGATCCACAGTCCGACCGCCGCCTGACGGCAGTGGTGTAAGGTCGATGCGCTTAAGCAGCCCCGTATCGTAGCCAGCCCGCTGCAGCTTGAGCTGCAGTGCCGGAAGCGTAAACTTTACCTGCCAATGGTGGCTGGGCGACTGCGTATCGTCATCCTTAACCGCCCGAAGATACGGCAGCTGACTGCCCCATACATCCTCACTATTCGCCGTCATGCCTCCTGATGAGGCATGGAAAGCAGCATAGATAGGCTTCCCGTTATATTCCAGCACCTGTCCCCGCACCGCATCCACAGCCGCCCGGGCTTCCGCTGTCTCCTTGCCGACACCCTCATAGGCCTGGCAATGTGTAGTTGCGCATAGCTCAAAGCCCTCACTTTTATGCTTGTTCCGATCATAAAGCGCAAAGGTGCGCGCGGCAACCGCCTGCGCTTTCAATGCCTCTGTCGGCCAGCTTGGTGACATTTCCGACGGCAGAACGCTATAGAGGTATTCCTCCAAAGGAACCACATTGATCGCCTGGATGCCCGCCGGCAGCAGCTGGAGCTGCAGTGTGCCACGGTATTGACGCCCGTTGACCTTTACATAGGCCGCGGTTCCCTTACTGGCAAAAGCCAGCTCAAGCCGGGTCGCAGAAATCGCTTTCTGGTTCAAAATCAACTGATGGTTCTTTACAAAAAGCTGCACCGATTCATTCGCCGCAAATTTTGCCAGTCCCTGCTGGGTAGCCGCATCACGCAGCACAAAGGGGGCAGTAGCGGAAATCGTTATTTTCGGCTGCCCCTTCAAGAGCCCTACACGCAGCAATTCAGATGATGCCGCAGGCTTGGCCGTCGTAGCCCGCACCGCGGTTTTTGGCACACTGCCAGGATGCAGTGCCGATGCCGCTGCCATGCCCATAGGCTGCAACATACAGATCCCCAGCAGCAGGATTTTTAACAGAATTCTCATGATTGTTCCGCCTCCTGTTCTGCCAATAAACGCGCCTGTTTTTTAGCCTTTGCCTCTGCCTTGCGCTTTTTCCGCAAAGCCTTGCTGTAGCGCTCTTCTTCGCTGAAAATACAGCCACAGTAAGGCTGACGATAGAGCTCGAGTTCCTTGCTGATATCGATTCCTTCCTGCCAGCCAGGCCGGAAATCCTCATAATAGAATGTGATCTTGTATTTTTCGGCAAAAAAGGCTGCGGTTTCCTTCATGAGCTCATGCTGCTGATAAATGCTGTAGAACAGCGTCGAGGT
>CAZFPA010000184.1:0-2641 GCA_964520975.1 uncultured Selenomonadaceae bacterium
CAAAAAAATGGCTATATCATAAGAAAATAACGGTTCCTTAAAACAAAATCCACGCAAAAATCCCGTCAACAGCATACAGAATCGGATGTGGAAGTTAATTCCGCACAAACCTGCCGGCCAAGCGCATATGCCTGGGCCGGATAATCCGTCGCCTCTATATCCGCACGCTCCATGACCCCCACAGCGGCCAGCCGGCCGGCGCTCTCCCATTCCATGAACCGTAAGAGAGCCTTATACCAGGCCTCCACCGGTTCAGTGATCCACGCATCCCGCCCAGCCTGTGTTGTCAACAGGATTGCCTTTTTCCTTTCCCTGATAGACAAAACCACTGGCTGCCAGCGGTCAAATACCATCTTAAGCTGTGCCGTGATTCCCCAATTATAAACAGGCGTAGCAATGACAATAAGATCTGCCGCCAAAAACTTTGGATACAATGCCTGCATATCATCCTGAAATATGCAGGCATTTTTTCCATGCGCACAATGTCCACAGCCGGTACAACCGTGGACCCTCGCGGTACCGGCGCTGAACACCTCTACGGCAGCCCCCATTTCCATTGCGCCCCGCCTGAATTCCTTAACCAACAGGCTGGAGGTTCCTTTGGGCCTGGCACTGCCGGCCAGTATCAATATATTCATATCATTTTCCCTCTCTCAATCCTGCGCCATATGCCGGCCCAGCGCATAGGCCTTCTGGCAATCCTGAGGAAACACCCTGTCCCGACGCTCATAGCGCTGCTGCGCATCGAACATCCCAAGGTGATAGCGGCTATAATCCTTTACCTGCAAAGTCTCTGTCGATGCCACTGTGCCGACATAGGAAAAAAGCCAGCCCATCATTTCCTCATACTTCTTATAAAGCGAATCCATATAGCCTGCCGGAGCATTCATCGTATAAATGCTCCCCACCTTTAGATTCCCCTGAAATAACATTTTGCCGCCATCAAAATTGGCATACGGATAAATCAACCGCTCCACCAGACCACGCAGCTGCGCTGTAACATCACCGAAATAAACCGGCGATCCCAAAAGCAATCCGTCGCTTTCAGCAATTTTCTTCAGTACCGGCTGCAATCCATCCTGAACCGCACAATGCCCCAGGCTCGCCCCATCTTTGACCTTGCAGGCCAGGCAGCTTCTGCAGCCCTTGAAATCAAGGTCATAAAGATGAATCAGCTCCGTCTCAGCTCCGACACTCTCAGCTCCCTCCATCGCCTTATGCAGCAGAATATCGGTATTCCATCCCTTACGCGGGCTGCCGTTTATAGCAATGATCTTCATACTATAACCACCTCATCACTAAAATTTTGTTATCTCTCACAGTTACATTTCCATTATATAAAATGCCGCTGGAAAGTCACCAAACATAAAGAATATTTCATTTGATTTTCTTATGGAATTGCTATATCATAAGAAAAAAAAGGGGGCCATCCTATGCCCATGCAGGATAGAACAAAACTCATGTTTGCGGAGCAGCTGGAAACCATGCTGAAAGCCATTCCCCTGGAAAAAGTCCGCATTGTCGACCTCTGCCGACGCAGCGGCGCCACTCCGCCTACCTTTTATTATCATTTCCATGATAAATACGAGCTGGTCGCCTGGATTTTTCTCCACGATTTCGCCGATATCTGCGGGGATCAGGAACCAGGCTATTCCCCGGCGCTCATCACCACCATACTGGAACGAATAGACAGCCGCCGCACCTTTTACAGCCGGGCCTATCAGGAGCACTCGCAGAATTCCATCAACCGCTATGTGCAGGACTTCAATGTACGGCTTGGCAAAGGTGCGCTCAAAAGCCTCACGGGCAGCGATGATATTTCTTCCGAACAGCTTTTAGCCATCAAATACCACTCCTACGGTATCATGGGGCTGTTCCGTGAATGGCTGTTCGGTGATCTGCCCATAGCCACGGCCGACCTGGCTCGTTTTCAATTTGAACATACACCGGATTTCTTGAAAAAAGCTCTTCATGCCTACCAATACAACAGCAGCAATATACTTAGCCAATCTGCCCAGTCTTCTGCAGAGGCCTCCACAACCTCCCGTACAAATTCCAAATAAAAAAATCCCAATGCAGGCTGCCCTATCTGACCGATACGGCAGCCCACATTGGGATTTTTCTTCAGACAAGTGGAGCCTTAAAAGACGGCTATGATGATGCCGCCCAGGGCAATCAGGGCAATGGCGATTCCATGCAGGAGGCTGACGCGCTCACCAAAAATAAGCATTGCCAGGATCACCGCAAACACCACACTGAGCTTATCAATAGGCGCTACCTGCGACACCTTGCCGGCCTTGAGCGCCAAAAAGTAAAACAGCCAGGAGGTAGCTCCGGCAATTCCACTGAGTGCAATAAAAAGCAAGGCCTTCTTATCCGCAAATACAGTAGACAGGCTCCCCAAATGCCCCTGCACCGCAACGACACCGACCAAAAATACCGCCATGATAATCGAACGTACCGCGGTAGCGGCATTGCTGTCAATTCCCTGCAGCCCGACCTTGCCAAAAATTGAGACCAACGCTGCACTGCCTGCGGAGAGCAATGCGTATAGCAACCATGTTTCCATCTAAAAAGCTCCCTTCCGAACATATCTCGTCGTTATTATAACGCCATTGTTCAAGATTTCGCAACGCGAAAT
>CAZFPA010000185.1:0-2640 GCA_964520975.1 uncultured Selenomonadaceae bacterium
AGCAGACGTTTACGCAATCAACATCGAATGTGGAAATAGGTCATTCAAAGACATTAAATGAAAGCCAAAAAAAATTTTTTAATGATGCAGAGACCAATAATGCGGGAAGTTTGTCACAAATGCTTACATTAAAAGATGATAGTGGTTATTTTTTTTATGCTAATTATAATAAGTGGTATGTCTATACCATAGATTTTGTGTAATACGGCTATAAAGATAAATTTTCTTCTGGTCAGACAACTGTGGAGACGGGAGATGGGGTAGCGATAATTTCTGGAGGCATATCTGTTAGTACGTATTTTAAGAGCACTGGTGAAATCAATGATGCAGGTAAGGCGCAGACGTATACCGTAAATGGTACTACGCTGCATTTCGCAACGGTTAAGCAATATATTGCTACCTATAATGGCGATTCACAGTACATTTCTATGGTTAAACAGAATGGGGCGGTACAGCCATCATCGGATACGGTCAATGTCACAGGACAGGATGTATTTGGCTCTGATATTTTTGATGATACAAGTTCTGGTCAGACCTTATCTTCTGGTACTGCGATGTTGAATAATATGCTGGCGATCGAGGCAAAGGCTGAAAGCTCAGATCATAGCTGGATGTCAACCGATGGCATGACGCTGGCTGATACAGCACATGCTACGGTACTGACAGCCGAGACCAAGATGGCGGCGCGTCAGCAGGCCTATACAGATACCACCACAATGCTGACAACGCAGAATGAATCCATCACTTCCGATGTGACGGATGTGAGCAGCACGGATGTATCAAAACTGGCCGTTCAGCTGATGGAAGCACAGACCATCTACAATATGTCGCTGTCCGTGGGCAGTAAGATCCTGCCGCCGTCGCTGGCTGATTATTTATCATAAAAGATTAAAAATTTCTAATGGAATAGTAAAGGCAGGATTTTTCTCAGGGAAGGGTGAATTATACTATGCTGTGTTTAAACATACGTTCAACGTATCCAAGGATTGGCCTGCACACACAGCAAGCTTGGACAGAGAAGGCAGCCGTAAAGCCGGCGGAGCTTTCTACCGAATATGTTGCGCCACGGGCGGATATTTATCCCACTGGTGCCCAGATCGATATCAATTCCTATCCGAGCCGCCATTCTTATGGCGCCTCGACTATGGATGATTTTACGCGGGAAAACGGGCAGCAGGGACTCTCAGATGTTCAGAAAACGGCTTCAGATCATACACAGAAGGCCTGGGATATCATTGAGAATGGCGCAAAAAAGCGTGGCGGGAATCGCATCGTTTCCTGGTATAAGAGCGATGTAGCAAATAAGATTTCGCAGCAGCGCTATTTGGTAGCAGAAAGCATACCGGATCCGGTTATTACGGTAACCCCATCAACCATGCAGGGAAATATTGATACAGGCAAGGATGAAGTTTCGATACAGACGTATTCTTCTGCGGATGTAGTCATGCATCCGGGACAGGCGGAGGCCTATCTCGAACAAAAAGGGAGCATACGGATGTGGACGACCGAAGGTCAGTATGATATTTACGCATAGTGGAGGCAGAAAATGAGAAAAATCAACACCATGAGATTTGGAGAAATCGAAGAAGAAGAGAGCAAAATCGTTCATTTCGCACAGGGAATCCCGGCATTCGAGGATGAGCATGAATTCGTGATCATTCCCTACGATCCGGAAAGCCCGTACGTGTTTTTGCAGTCGGCCACAACACCGGAGCTGGCATTTTTGATGACCATGCCCTTCGTGTTTTTCCCGGACTATGAATTCAGTTTGGATGATGCCATTGTAGAAAAGATGGCAGTGCAGGAGCCTGAGGACATCCTCGTCTACTCGCTGCTTACGATTCCCAATGGAGACATCAAAGAAATGACAGCAAACCTGCTGGCACCGGTGGTAATCAACCGCAAGACCATGCAGGCACGTCAGGTGGTTCTTGAAAAGAGCCAATATACGACGAAGCATCGTCTCTTCCCTGCAGCTGCGGCAAAGGGGGACGAATAAATGCTGGTACTCACACGTAAACCGAAACAGCAGATCATGATCGGTGATGACATCATCATCAATGTCGTAGAGGTACAGGGCGATAACGTCCGTATCGCTATCGAGGCTCCGCGAGAGGTGAAAATTTATCGTGGAGAAATCTACCGGGCTATCCAGGAGGAAAACCGGAAGGCAGCAATTCAGGGCGACGACATTGATTTAAGCAGTGCGTTACCAAACACTCAGAAGGCATAATTCCCATACCGGCAGGTGCTTCCTGATGCAAGGGACTGATTATAGATTCTTATAATTTCTACGGAGGGATAAAAGATGATTGGGAAAATTCAGGACATAGTGACAGCGGCTGTAGTAACCGCGGCTGTCGGGAACAACACACAGAACACAGTGGATAATGGAACAGAGCAGGCAGCCGCACAGGCGAACTCGGCAGAGGCATCTCAGCAGAATGCAGTAGTGCAGAATGCGCAGAACACGCAGAATACGGATGCCCAAAACGGCAAGCAGAAAGACAGCAAACAGAAGAAAGACAAGATGGATGAAAAGGCTGTCAATGAGATGACCAAAGAGCTCAATAAGCTCATGTCCAAGATCAACTGTGATCTGGAATTCCAATATCATAAGGAAGTCAACCTCATGTCGGT
>CAZFPA010000186.1:0-2615 GCA_964520975.1 uncultured Selenomonadaceae bacterium
ATCCGAATCATAAAACTTACTAAATCTTGATAATCACATCAATATTGGTAAGTTTTTCTGATATTCCTTTCTAGTTAAATCTATGGGTAGATTCAACTTGGCAAAAGAAATCAGATTTTTAACCTTTTGAAGTTAAGGTCAGTGAGTACGGTTGGCTGTCAAATAACGCCGGATGGCGTCATCCAATAGCTTTTTATCTGCCCCACTGGAAACTTTTAGCCTGGCAGTCGGAAAGGCATCTTGCCCGCAAAAAGCCGGCAAGCATATCGTGATGCCTTCTCGAAGCAGTCAAGCCGCGATTTTAATACCCCGAACTGAGTTCGTTAAAGCTGACTGCTCTTACATGCTAGAGCCTTCAACTTTGTAGTATTGCTTGCCTTATGCTTCTTTTATCCGACTGACAAGAATCTCCTTAACTCGCTTGTAAGGCGTGTAAAGCGTGATTTCTTCGTCAGTTAATCTACTCAATATGTTTTTGGCTGCGGCGATGTTCGCATTCATCTCGCCGCATTTCTTGCATCTAGTCAGTTCATGATGACTGCCGTATCTTTCCTCAAAATGCTGCCCGCAGATCGGACAGTACTGAGAAGTATATGCCGGATTGACATCATGAGTTTCAATCGAATTCTTGCTTGAAAGATATACAATGCGCTCATCCAGTTGGCCCTTAGTCCATGAATTCAAGCGCTTGCGCATCTTTCTTGCGAATCTGCTGTTATCTGATTTGACGCCTTTTTCTTTTACGAACGTCAAGTCTTCCTTGGCAATGACAGCCGGATGCTCTGTCTCGATCATTCTGTTTATCGCATGGTTGATAAAGCTTCTGACAGTTTCTTGCGCTGACCGGTAGCTCTTGTCATACGACTTTCTGCCGATATTGTTCTGCTCCAGATTCTTAAGCTTGCCAAGCAGTTTTCTTTTCTTCCTCAAAGCAGTCTTAGACAAAGGTTGGTTTGCCTTCTCCAGTTGCTCAAGCTGCTGATTGAGCTGCCAGCGCAAACTCATATATGGCTGGCGATTTGCGTTTCGCTTGCCGTATTTGTCAACGATGGCATTGGCAAGCTTGCTGAAGTTTTCACCATATTCATTGCCGCTGCTGCAGGAAAGCAGGGTGGCAAGCCCCTTGTCAATGCCGATCGCCTTCTTTGAATCATTGCTGTAGCGCTTGCTAGAGATCAGCTTATGAACTTCAAGGCGCTGCTTGATGCGGTCAAGCACCACTGTGATATCGCCGGTGCGTGGATAACTCCACGGGCTGGTCATCTCCACAGAAAACTGCTTTCTAGGCACGTCTGAACTGAATGAAAAAGTATTTCCCTCAAATGCCCAATTCAAGTCACACTTCATGCTAGAGCCAAGCCTGCCCGACTTCCGTGCCCGGTAGTGGTAGCGGTACGTAATCCGGCGCAGGTAGCTGTGCGCTTGCTTGATTTGCTTATCCGTCAGTTTAGCTTCTATTTCAGTTAAAGCTTCAGTGTATTCTTCTGGCAGCTCAATTGGCTTGTGAAGAAGAACGGCTTGCCATGCGCTTTTAAATTTCAAGATAAAGAACAGAAGGTGGCGCTGATCAGCAGAAAGATTTTTATTTTCTTGGATCACCTTCTTCAAGCGATTCGCCAGATTCGACCACATGCTCTTTATGTTGGCACATGCCTCACGGAGAGCACCAACCCAGTGCTTGGTCTGAAAATTGTAGACTGTTTCCAGCTTGCCTTTCGAACCTTTAACCGGCTTGTCCCACTTGCGAACTTGGTTGCGCAGAGCCTGCCAGTTATTAACCGCAAGCATCGACTTGATGCCGCAGTAGCGGTTCAAAAAGAAATGCCGGCACCTGCCGTATCTTTCAAAGAAGTCGGACATTCTGGCAAATTCTTCATCGCTTATCTTTTTGGAGTAGACTCTAACTGTCTTGGGCTGAGTCTTTTTCACTGTCTGCTTGACTGAAGAGCTTTTTGCTTTCTTGGATGACTCTTGCATTCTGATGCGACCTCTTTCCATACAGCTTAGCTGAGAAAACAGTGATTATAGATAAAACATCTTCTACAAGTTCTGAATTTGGATCAACGTTGTCTGTCTGATTGATGACAACCAGCTCTACATCGTTTGCCTGACAGATTGTCTCAATCATTTCAAAGCCAAAACGAACAAGCCGGTCTTGATAATTTACCACGACTCGCTCGCACTGCTTCTTGCAGATCATGTTGATCAGCTCTGTCAGGCCCTTTTTCTTATAGTTGAGACCAGATCCAACGTCTTGAATGATCTTAAACTGATAGCCATTGACTTCGCAATATCTGGACACTACATCCTTCTGCCTTTGGAGATCTTCTTTTTGATGGCCAGAAGAAACCCGGCAATAGCCGATGGTCAGCAGCTTCTTAGGCTTAGCTGCTTTCATATTGCCTTGCAGAAGCTCATCTAGCATTTCTTTAGTGTAGCGACGTTGATTGGAGGCAGTTCTAAGCGGCGTAATCAGTCCTTCAGCTTCCCAATTGCGGAGAGTTGACTTGGCAACATTAAGATATTCAGCTGCTTTTGATATGGACATGTATTCGCTCATCGTTTCTTCCTTCCAATCTTTTGATACCGGCATTATATCATGAATTGGTAAGAAA
>CAZFPA010000187.1:0-2582 GCA_964520975.1 uncultured Selenomonadaceae bacterium
CGTTTGCAATGGATTTGATAAGTTTTTCTAATGAAAAAGGACCTGCCGAAGCAAGTCCTTCCATTGCTGCCAACTGATGCAGGCCATGACGCGATTCGATACGTTCTACAATATCATGATTATATGTCCGCTGATAAACCATATCAATATATTTAATTAAGCAATATCATCAAGAAAATTCTTCATCAGAGATTTTCCGTCCGGTGTCAATATAGACTCCGGATGGAATTGCATCCCTTGTATATTGTACTCTTTATGCCGAATTCCCATAATCGTACCATCCGTCAATTCTGCGGTAACCTCCAGACAATCCGGCAGACTTTCACGCTCGATAATCAGCGAATGATACCGACCGATCTCTATCCCCTGCGGCATCCCCGCGTATATGCCCTGACCATTATGCCGCAGACTGGAGACCTTGCCATGAATGATTTCCCCGGCCCGTACAATTTTGGCACCAAACACTTCGCCAATGGCCTGATGACCAAGACAGATGCCAAGAATAGGCACACGCCCATTCATATACTGGATCAACTCCTCGGTAATGCCTGCATCCTTTGGCAACCCTGGCCCCGGAGACAATACAATCGCTTCATACCCTCTTTTTTCCACCTCCGCCGGTGTAATCTGATCGTTGCGGATGACCTCCACTGCCGCGCCAAGCTCAGCCAACAACTGATACACATTATAGGTAAAGGAATCGTAATTATCTAAAAGCAACAACATCGTTTTCTACCTCCTCTACTACTTCAAACATTGCCTTTGATTTCTGCAGGATTTCCTGATATTCTTTTTCCGCTACGGAATCGGCCACGATACCAGCGCCGGACTGGATGATTGCCGTATCATCGTTTTCGATGCGCATGGTCCGCAGGGTGATACACATATCCATATTGCCACAAAAATCCATATATCCCACTGTTCCCGCATAGGTATTTCTCTGCACCGGCTCCAGCTCACGGATGATTTCCATCGCGCGCAGCTTTGGTGCTCCGCTCACCGTACCGGCAGGAAAACAGGCCTTTAGCACATCCATTGGCGTGTACTCTGCCCGCAGTTTACCCACCACTTCCGAAACCATATGAACCACATGACTGAACTTTTCAATCTGCCGCAGTTTCGTGACCTGCACAGTTCCTGCCTCACTGATACGGCCGATATCGTTACGGGCCAGATCGACCAGCATCGAATGCTCAGCACACTCTTTCGTATCAGCCTGTAGATCAGCAGCAAGTGCCCGATCTTCCTCCTCGCTGCTGCCGCGCTTCCGCGTCCCGGCAATCGGATAGGTATAAATCTTATCCCCGGTTACCTTGACCAGCATTTCCGGGGAAGCCCCCACGAGCTTGACACGGTCAAAATTCAGATAGAACATATACGGGGATGGGTTAACCTGACGCAACCGGCGGTAAAACTGGAAACAGGGCTTGGTGATTTTCTCCCGAAATTGCCTGGATGGCACAATCTGAAAGATATCGCCGGCAAAGATATGTTCCTTGGCTGTATGGATAGCCGAAAGGAAAGCTTCCGGCGCCTTGCCGTAGCGTTTGAGAAAATCTACTTTTCCCGCACGTCTGACTGGCCTTGCCGCTGGTACCTGAACCGGCTCAGCAAGCTTTTGCAGCAAAGCTGCCATTTTTTCTTTGGCAGCCGCATAGGTTTCTTCCAGATTTCCTTTTGTATTGACAAGATACAGCAGCCGCGCAGAATTTTTCATCTGGTCGAAAACAACCAAGACCCGGCAAAGCATAAACTGCCCAAGAAGCTCTTCCTCTCCAGGCTCCAGGCCGCGTACACGGTCAAAGGTCGACACGATTTCGTAGTTCAAATACCCGACCAGGCCTCCATTTGCCAATGGCAGCAGCTTATCCTCTACTGCAGGCTGATACGACGCCATGTATTTCTTGATGGTTGCCACCGGCGAACCATCGATGCAGCGCATCAGATCATTTTCCTTAAGCATGAGTTTGTTTTTAAATACCTGCATGCGGACAAACGGCTCCGCACCAATAAAAGAATAGCGCCCCATGTTCTGATGGCTGGTGTCAACAGATTCCAAAATAAAGCCCTTTTTCTCACCAACCAGCTTGTAATAGACCGAGACCGGCGTATCGAGATCCATGGAGATTTCCGTCGATACGGCGATAAGATTTGCTGATTTCGCCAATCCCTTGAACTTTTCTAAGGATGGTTTTACCTTCATGTCTGTCATAGTAATCGCTCCTCATAATAAAAATAACCATTCCGCACCTGTATAGCCTGTGCTATACAAGGGCGAAATGGTTTTCACTGTGCCACCTTGCTTCAAGTTCATTTTCCAATAAAAAAATCCATTTCGACCGTTACGGGACGAAATGGATTCGCTATACCACCTGTAAAATGAACTTCTTATTCCAGTACGGGAGAAAACTCCGATACCTTAGCCAAATAACGGTGGCAGCCGTTCCAGCCTACTCGCCAAAGCTTTGGGTGGACTCTCACAGGACCATTCACAATACGCTCTCTGCCGATCCTCACACCTCCGGAATCTCCGGTCATCGACTCGCTGAAGAAAAGTATGTATTGATACTATTTCCTGTTCA
>CAZFPA010000188.1:0-2555 GCA_964520975.1 uncultured Selenomonadaceae bacterium
TACAACCGCGGCTTTTTTCGTCTGCGCATCTTTATCTTCCTGCACGTTTTGTACAATCCAGCGTGTACGTTTTTTATCAGGAAGCCCTTGGAGTGTCAACTGGTAACGCGGAACGGTTCCGCGTGTAATCGGATCACCAATTTTTATGGCAGTTGCATGCTGCCCAGGCTGATCTAAAAGCGCGTAGGAATCGCCCATATAGCCTATGATTTGCAGACTGCGAACTGGCTGTGTGCCGTTGATGCGGCAGGAGCGATTGAGCAGGCGGGGAATCTGCCTGGAATAGATCAGCAAGGAATGGTCTTCGTCAGCCAGTTTATCCTGAAGTTCCGTGTAGCGGACAGCTTGTTTTTTGTTTTGTAAATACTCCCTATAAACAGCTTTGGCCTGCAGGATTTTCTGTTCGTTTTCTTTTGTGAGTTCGCTCAGGATTTGGGCGAATTTTTCTTTTTCCGGGCCTTGGATTTTTCTGCGGAAAGAATATAATTGCTTGCTACGCTGACTGCGCTGTTTCCTGATTTTTTCTATTTGCATGGCATAAAGTGCGAGCTCATCTATCTGGTCGGTTTTACCGAAAAGGCTGGCCGCAGATTCTTCTAAAGCAGACAATTCTTGTGACAGGGCAGCATAACGGCCTTTTGCTGTTATATATTCCTGTCCGAGGAACTGTTCTTCGGTTTGGGAATGCAGCTGCTTTTCTGTAGCAATCGAGCGCTTCAGCAGCAAATATTCCTGCAGCTTTTGTGCCGCTTGCTGTCTGAAGTTATTGGCCTGCTTTTGGGCATAGCCATAGATATCTTCCAAAGTAATCGCATAAGGCTCCTGGACGATACGTTCCGCCTCTTCTTCAGCCTGCCGATTGGCAAGCTCCTGCAGCAGTTTCTGCCGTTCCTGTTGGATCTGCCGGGCAACCTGCCGGATGACGACATCATTGGCAAAAAGCCGTATGGTTTGTTCCTGGGAATCGAGTGTGGAAAAATCAGGATTTTGGGCAGGAACATCCTCGTCTGCGGCCTGATCTGTCTGCTGGATTTGTTCGTGGATTTTTCCCATTATAACAGGGTTGCGATAAGCCTTTCCAAGGTGTGGGGCAGGGGTGCGGTTGAGGAGCTCAGCTTCTTCTGTCTTGCCAGCAGCAATTAATTCAAGTTTTTGCTGATAGAGCGTCTTTTCGCTGATACGGCAGGCGAGGCCTTTTTCGGCGAATTTTTTGTTTACGAGTTCAGCCCATCGTTTGCGCAAATGGACGGTGGTTTCTGTCTGTGCAAAATAGGCATTGGTCCGATAGCCCTGAGTCGGTTTGCCTTGGGTGTTTTCTGCATATTGCTTGAAGTATTTTTCAGCAGGTAACGGGCGATTCTTTTCCATCGTTTTTTCAGAGAACATCAGGTGGCAGTGGATGTTGTGATGTTCAGCATCAAATGCTGCTGTTTTATCATGGATGGCATAGGTATAGGCATGCTGCTCATGGATGCCCGTTTCGATCAGCAGCTTTTCTACAAGTTCTATGTTTTCTGTGAGGGTGAATTCTTCCTGCAGGGCAAAGCGAAATTCCCGGTAAGCACGTCCATTTTTGCGGCGGTGCAGTTCTGCAGCCTCCCAGAAATCCATCGGTGTATCGGCCCATTCGGGCATATTGCCGGCAGTCTTGAAAACAAGATCTTCTTCGCGGTCCTTCATCTTCGCATATTCGCCTTCACGGCAGATATATTCAGCATGTGTTCGCGTATTCAGTTTTGTTCCGTCTTTTCGTACACCATGTGGTGTATTCTCAAAATAGAAATGTGCCATAGGATTGCCTCATGCAGTCTGGGAAAAGCTTCCCAGGCTGTTTTTTGATGTTCCGGCTGTCGTCAGACAGCCCAATACGGCGCAGCCGTCCGCAGTATGCGGCTTCTTCCATCCAAGTGGAGCTTGGCGCAGAGAAGTCTCACCGAGACTTCTGTAAATGCGCATTATGTGTTTTGGGGCTCGTTGCAGCCCGGAATCTTTTGGCTATAGTATAGTTTATTTTTGCTGAAAAGTAAATGAATAATATTATAATTATGGTTATTATAATACGAAATAACCTTGAAATATAACGAAAATATCAGATATTTAACTTATGCTATTGAAATTATATTTTACCTAATATATAATAATATTATTCTAAGAGAGGTGAAGAAAAGTGGAATCACAGAAAAGGTTTTTCCCGAAGGGGGAGCCAACGGCTTTGTTTGATCGAAAGGCGGCCGGAAGATTTCAGACGGACTTATACAATCTGGCATTGGATAAGGATGTGGCAAAAAAACGGAATCTCTTGTACATCGGGCTCCTGATTGTCTGTGTGCTTGCGACTATTTTTATTGCAGTGACCGCAAACTACAAAACATATGTGGTCCGGGTAGATAATGCAACGGGACAGGTAGAGACTGGCGGCCAGCTCAAGGCAACGAATTATCAGCCACAGGAAGCAGAGCTCAAAGCGTTTATGGCAGAGTTTATTGCGGATACCCGTACCATACCGCTGGATCCCGTACAGTATAAGACGAACTGGAATAAAGCCAAGCATTTTA
>CAZFPA010000189.1:0-2554 GCA_964520975.1 uncultured Selenomonadaceae bacterium
CGAGTGTACCGGCCGCAAGCAATTTTCTACCTGTTGTATTCACACATATTCTCCTCGTATGATATGTTTATGGGCTAATAAATAGTTCATAACATATCATTTTTAATGTATATCGGTAAGGACATCTTGAGGGTTCTCCTCTTCCGATTCCCGCTATACAGTTAACATTGTTACTTTATAAAAAGGTTGCCCGTGGTATGATATTCAGCAGAGTCTGATGTCCTGAGGCACTGCTTTTTCTCCTTGCAGCCAGTTTATCTGTGCCTGCTTTTAAAGCATGCAGCCCAGCTCATGTAGCATATTCCGCTTACACAGAAGTTGCATCTCTTGCCGTAGCACCAGCAAAGAATGCTGGCAGGATGAATGCTTATTACGCGAGGTTGCGGTCACTTCATGATGCCCTGGGATAAACCTTTTGCTCCGGCTCCACAAATTCAGATCGGAAAGGATGGTGATATCATGTCAAAGATCAACACTTTATCCACTTTGTTTATCGGTATTGATGTAAGTTCAAAATCTAATGTTATTTATGCCATGGATTTTGAGCAGAACAAGCTGCTCTCCGGTTCATTCCCCAATAATCAGCCTGGCGCTGAGGCATTAGAGAATGCGATCAGGGAATGCATGCACGCTCATCAAAACCTTGATACGATTGTCGCTGCATTGGAATCTACCTCCGTGTATAGTATCCACATTGCCAATTTTCTGTCTGCCAGTGAAGTCCTTATGCCGTTTTCCCCATATGTCTACTGCATTAATCCGAAGATGACGGCAAACTACCGGAAATCCTTCATCGGCCTTTCTAAAACGGACCCACTGGATGCACAACTTATTTCTGACTTTGCCCGTGTCGGCAGAATCAAAGACTGTACCCCATGGAGGGGAAGCCAGTTCCTTGCATTAAAACGTCTGACACGCCACAGGCTCCATTTAGCCGAATGCATCACAAGAGAAAAAACATACATGGTCTCCAATCTCTACCTTAAATTCAGTGAATTAGAACTTCTTGAAGGAGATCAGCAGCCTTTCAGTAATCTCTATGGTGCAACATCATCTGCTGTTCTCACAGAATTCTTTTCTGTGCAGGACATCATTGATGCCTCAGAAGAAGAGCTTCTCAAATTTCTTTCTGTGCGGAGCCACAATCGTATCTCCGACCTTTCAAGAACCTCTGATCTGCTCAAGAAGGCGGCCAGAGATTCTTACCGTCTGGATAAATGTATGGCGGAACCCCTGACGGTTTCTCTTGCCAGCTCGTTCAATTGCATTGAAGCCTACAAAAAGGAAATTAAAGCTATTGACGCGGCTATTGAGAAATCCATAAAGGGATTGAATCCCAATGCATTTCAGATCCTCCAGTCGGTTCCTGGTGTCGGTCCCGTATTTGCTGCAGGAATTCTTGCTGAAATAGGCGATATCTCTGTCTTTCATTCTGCGGATTCCCTTGCAAAATATGCAGGCCTTATATGGCGAAACAGCGACTCCGGAGACTTCGTCTCAGAAGATACACCGGTTACCAGGGCTGGAAACACATATCTCCGATATTTTATCGGAGAGGCAGCGAACAGTGCTCGTAAGAATATTCCTTCATACGCAGAATACTATGCAAAAAAATTCGCTGAAGTTCCAAAACATCAACACAAAAGAGCACTCGCGCTTACATCTCGTAAATTCGTACGACTCGTTTTTGGTTTGCTGGTCAAAAACCAACTGTACACCGGTGAAAAATTGGACACCGAACCGAATAGCGAAATATAGCAGCATCCGTTTTTGAAATTCTTCATTACGGGTGTGGGTGAATTATGCCCTTTTTTAGGTAATCTGATCAAAATCTCTACAAAATTTATCTTGACATATCACCAGAATGCTTCAGAGAACATCAGGTGACGTTGCTGTTTCATCCGGTACATCCGGCTGTCAGCAAGCTGGTAAAGACCGGATACACTTGTTTCTGAAAGCTCGGAACTGCCGGCACATCCATACGAAAATCCATAGTGGATTTTTCCGGCAGAATGCTTTCCTCTGGAAAGGATGGACTGCAGATCCTGCAACTTGGAGTTCAGGTCATCGGCAGATTTGGTTTCCTGAACAATCAGAAATTCATCGCCTCCCATACGGCCGATCAGAGCAGCGGTCCAGAAAGCTTCCTGTAAAATGGTACTGAAGTTCCTCAGCCAGCGATCACCTTCGAGATGCCCCCAGGTATCATTGACCAGTTTCAGATGGTCAAGATCAATACTGACAATAAAATAGGATTGATCTGAGCCGGCGAGGCAGGAAAGGTAATTTTCACAGCGTGCTCTGTTGGCAAGACCGGTCAGCGGATCTGAATAAGCGAGATTTTCCAGCTGCATTTTTTTCTCATGAGATCGGATTTCAGCCAGACGATAGAAGAAATAATTTACAAGGAGGCACATGACAAAGAAAAGAGCGCCAAAAGTGGTAAATGTAATGTTGTTATTAGCTTCTCCGCCGGAGCCGTAGTATTTGGAAAAATTATATTTGATGATATCGATTACTGCACAGATCAGAAAGCCGGCAATGCCGATCAGGA
>CAZFPA010000190.1:0-2537 GCA_964520975.1 uncultured Selenomonadaceae bacterium
AAAAGTGAACCACCCAGAATTAGCTGATTTACATATTCTGCCGACTCTTATCACGGCTTACCCGATAGGCTTCCTGTAAAATTTTCAAGTCGAAACCAAATTCCTTATATGCCTGTTCCAGCACATCATAATATTCTACCGAGGGGATTCCTGTCTCTCGCTCCTCGTGCATGATATAGGCCATGCCAGTCACTAAGCCGTTTTCCGTATCGACCTGCACAGTTTTCTTGTAATAGAACTTTGGATATCCTTCGTAGACGTTCAGCCTTGCCTCATCTGACCTGGATATTTCCCACAGCAGCACTGGCACCTCATGATTTCCGGCTTGCTCGATAGTCGCGTACGATCCCGTCTGTGAGCCTTTGAAAAGCAGCTGCCAATCCTTCATCAAACCCTTTCCTAAAAGCTTGGCCTGTGGGCAGCGGTACGCCATCTGCGCCAAGTCCATGTTGCTCCCATAGGCCACATAAATTTTTCTCTTCATTGCAATCGCATCCTTTCCCGAAGGTTTGTCCTTCTACCACCGCAAGAGCGGCTGTCCCGCTCTCTTGGTGTGCCTGTGGCTATGTCTTTCAAGCAGCCCGTCCGCTTCGCCATGCGCTGTTTCCGGTCAGATATTTAAGGAAATGAAATCGGCAGGTCTTGAATTCTTCCCCGATAAGCCCCAACCGCAGCATCCAGCACCGGAAAGCGTACTTTTCGTTATCTGTCACCGTCTTGCGGCAGGTTGCCTTCTTTTGGCTGAGGGCTTGATGCGTAACCGCCAGGCAGAATTGGATGTAGGCTTTTATCTCGCCGGCATGGGTTGTGCCGTTGAAAAGCCGGAACTCCACTGTCCCCTTAGTGAAAGTCGCATGCAGGTTCAGCCCATGATAGCGGGTGCTGTTGTAATGCTGATTGCGTCCGCAGGGATCCTCACGATACCAGATGTCGGCCAGTTTCGCCATGGTTCTCGGTTTCTGCTGGTTGATGATTCGCAGAAGATCCGCATTCGTCTTTTTGCAGTAACCCAGCCGATTGCCGTCAACTTTCAAGGCTCGGTAAAGGATGTCCTCTTTGCTGGCGATAAGGTTCACGATGTTCCGCAAGGTCTGCGGCGTGAAGCGTTCCGCGCCGATATGGATGTGGATGCCGCAGGAACTGTTGGCAAAAGCCCCTTTCTTTCTGAGCTGCCGCACCAGTTCCTGCACATCTTCAATATCCTCGTAATGAAGGATTGGGCTGACCACCTCAGTTTTGTAATCATCTCCGGCACTGACTTTCTGCCCATCAAAGTCTTTTTTCTGCGCCCGGATACTGGAATCCCGCATGGCCTGCCATCTCCGACCTTGGCGGTCCGTGGCTTCATGAGCGTAATAAGCCCCGCCGGTGTAAGTGCATTGGGTGCCGAAATAAGCGGCAATGGTTTTCGCTGCCTCCGTGCGCGTAATCCCCGTGAGTTCCATCTCAATACCGAATGTCTGTGTTTTCATGTTCCTCATCCTCGCTTTCGCTTGCTGTGTTTTCCCTTTCGGTATGTCTATATATCACTCTGAAAGGCACATATAGCAAGCGATTCCGGACAAGTATACACAAACTTTTTTACTCTCCCGTGAGGATGAAATGCAGATATTGGGCAGGCTCCCTTTCAATGAAAACAGCCAGTTCATCATAGTCACTCTCGCAGGCCAGGCATTTCACCTGCTGGATATCGAACATATTCGTCAGTGCAGTTTCCCGGATTGCCAGAATCTGTTCTTTTATTTTCTCGTCCATGCTCATTTCCCCTCATTCCGGCATATCTGGCAGCGGTCAACCCCATAAATGACATTGAGCCCGGACCCATTATCCCAATGAACCAGGATGGAGCCGGTATCATCGACTCCATATACGGTTCCCTTCGTCCCTGCTGGCGGTGCCTGCATATCTTCCATCCGCAAAAGTTCCACCCGTGTCCCGGCTGTATATTGCCGCCGGAGCAGTTCAACCCGCTCTTTATTGGGAAACTTCATGTTTCGCCCCTCCCTTGAATGCCGCTGACCCGCTGAGGTTTCCCAGCAGGATTTTCCTTTCTTTCGCATATTCCCTGCCAATGAAGCCCAGACGCAGGAGGAAACACCGAAAGGCATATTTCTCGTTTTCCACCAGCTTTTCCTTAGCCGTGACCCGCTTCTGGTTTTTCGCAGTCCGGCAAAGCGCCGCGATGAAAGCAGTACGCGCCTGCAGCACATCCGCATCTTCCGTGCCATCCAGCCAGGGAAAATCAATCTGCGTTTCTTTGACTTCGATAGGCAGGCTGGTTCTGCCAAAAGCTTTCTGAATCAGGCTGGCTTTGGAAGCTACTAATTTTTGCAGGTTCTCCAGTGCGGTGTCCGTAAAACCTTCCTGCGGCAGGGAAATCGTGATGCCCATCATTTGAGGCTGCTGTGTTTCTACAGATGCCCGCGGTGCCTCAGCTTGATTCTCTGTTGGCTCGGCAGAAAAGCCCATGCCAGCAAGTTTCTCAATAAGATTCTCGACTTCCTCGCTGTCTGTCCGGTCATCGAAGTTGAGGTTAC